>JAEZJB010000171.1 GCA_023415845.1 Chloroflexota bacterium
ATCATGACCTTCGTGCAACAGATCACGCCGTCGCCCTGCTGGGGCGGGTGATGGGATTGTTCATGGCGGGGGCTTTGATGGCACAACCGGTTGGCCTGTTGCTCGGTGGGCTGGTGGTAAACCGCATTGGTTTCCAGGGTTCGGTGATCGCCCTCGCCGCCATTGGCCTGGCGGTCGGAGCACTGCTTGCCCTGAGTCCCGTGCTCAGGCAGCTCGACGCCATTGCCGAAGAGCCTGATGCGGAAAGCGAGCCAGAAGCGCTCATTCCCGGCGTAGAAGCCGTCGCGCTTCCGGTCGTGGAACGGCAACCAGTCCAGGCATAGCGTTTCACTCATGACCCCAATCCCGGCTCGCAACCGGGCAACAGGAAAGCGCCCGAGCAAGGCAGATTGCTCGGGCGCTTTCCAGTAGATTCAGAATCGCGTTGTCGGGCGGGGTTACCGTGGAGAAATCGCCAGTCCCATGCCGTCGACAACCGTCCACATCGAGACGAAATAATCCCAGGTGTAGTGAATCTGTTCACCCTGAGCCGGATCCATCACCCACACGCCTTCGGCGTCGTAGCCAAAGACGGTGACGGCATGCATACCGGCAAACACCGAGTAATTGCCGTCATCGGTGAGGCGGACCCGGGTATCGCCCCAGAATCCCAGCCAGGTCACGACTGGCCGACCGGCATCGAGCTGGGCGATGAGGGGAGCGGTCTCTCCCATCGTGTACATCACCTCGGCCTCGAAGCCCCAGTCCTCCAGCACGGGCACGAGCGGCTCGGCATAGACGCCGTAATCGTCGGTGTTGCCCCACCATCCATCGATATTGCCGCGATACCCGTAGTGCGGATTGTGCGTCAGCGGGATCGATGCAATGAAATCTTCCTCGCTCGGTGCCCAGCCGAACGCCATGGCCGCCGCGTGCGACGCCGCGTACTCGCAACTCAGGTTGCGCCGCTGCTTGTATGTTGGGACGTTGGCAGCGATCACCGCGTCAGGACCGGGACCTGTCAGGCTGCCAGGCGCGGAACCGGGTATGACCACGAGGGTGCCAGCCACCAGATCTCGCGGATCGGCGATGCCATTAAGGGCCAGCAAGTCGTCGACCGACACGCCGTAGGCGCTGGCAATCGAAGCCGGGCTCTCACCCCAGGTGACGAAATGCGCGCCGACGGCCCATGGGCTGGTGCCAGTGTTCACCGCCGCCATCTGCGCCGCCTCGGCAGGAGTCTGACCCGGCTCCGGGATGATGATCACCTGCCCCACCTGCAGCGCATCGCCGGTGGGGAGCCAGCTTGAGGTGCGAATGGCTTCGGGGTCGACGCCGAACTCGGTGGCGATCGACTCGATCGTGTCGCCCGCCTGCACCTCGTAACGGAACTGCTGGGCGAAGGTGGTTGACGCCGCACCCACCATCATCACGATCGCGACGAAGGCCGCGACCAGGACCCGGGTCGACACCCCCAGCCGCGGGTGGAACGCATTCGTCTTCCAGAATGACAACAGGGTCGACCAGAACGAGCGGGAGAACGCGTGATGCACGGGCCAGGTAGCCTCCGGAACGTGGGTGCGACGGGGCACCGGAAACGAACCGCACCGCAGGCGCCGATAGCGCATCTGCAGGGGCGGATGACGATGGTCTTCGTGTCGCTGCAGCCCTCGTCCGAACGGCTTGACGTCGCCGATCAGGGCCATGGTCCGGATCGTCCCCGCCTCGTCTGGCAGATCCCCCACCAGCAGCCGCTCACCTTCCTTCACCTCTCGCTCAGGACGCGGTTTGCTTCCTGCATGGGCCATGCGGGCTGCGTAGAGTCGAATCAGACCAGGGCGAACGGGGTCGAAGGCAGAACTCGTGGCCGGCCTGAGCTGGACGACCGGGGGTGCGCCCTTGATGGGCGGATGCCAGGTGAGATACTCCCTGGGAATCTGCGCCTCCCGATGCCGGCGAATCCGCTCTTCCCAGGTAAGGTCCGAGCGCACGCCATCGGGCACCCATCGACCGGATTGTGGTGACCGATGATCGGTGGTCATCGCCATGGCAGCATCCTCCTCTCATCCCCGGCACCTGCACTCCGGACCGAGCCGCCGCGACCGTGACACAGCTACAACTGTGTACGTACAGTGCTGATACTATCCTACCCGTGACTTGATGGCAAGGTTGCAGGTCTGGAGGCATCGCCATATCATCGGAGGATCAGACCTCCAATTCGGGCGCGATTGGCGTGCGCCCGACGTTCCTCATCCGGGAAAACGCTGTGAGCCTCGATCGCGAGACAACCCTGCTGTACCAGACCGACAGCTATCTGCGAGAGTTCGATGCCGTCGTGACGGCCATCGACGAGGACGCGCACGGCGTGGTGCTCGACCAAACCGCGTTTTATCCCACCGGTGGCGGTCAGCCGCATGACACCGGAACCCTGGAAGCTGCCGGTTGGTCGGCGCCTGTGATCGACGTGACGAAAGGACCGAATGGTCCCCTCCATATCCTTGCGCCAGAGACAGAGCTGCCGGCAACTGGAACCGCCGTGCATGGTCGCATCGATTGGGATCGCCGCTATCGGCTAATGCGCATGCACTCGGCACTTCACGTGCTGTGCGGTCTCGTCTTTCGCGACTACGGCGCCCGGGTCACTGGGGGCAATATGACCCCGGATCACGCCCGGATGGATTTCGAGATGGATAGCGCCGAGTTCACGCCGGAGCGGGTCGCCGAAATCGAGTCTCGCGCCAATGCCGAGATTGCAGCGAATCGTGATGTCACGGTGCAGATTCTGCCGCGCGAGGAAGCCTTCGCCATCCCCGACCTCATCCGTACCAAGGTCAATCTCCTGCCCGAAGGCATCAACGAGATTCGCACGGTTGAGATCGTCGGTCTTGACCTGCAGGCCGATGGGGGCACCCACGTCGCGAACACCCGTGAAATCGGCGGGCTGCAGGTTATCGGCACGCGATCGAAGGGCAAACAAAACAAACGCATCGAAATTGCCCTGGTGGCACCACCTACCAACGCCTGATCGGCCGCACATGCGGCTCGGTACAGGCTTCCAGTTTTTCGCCAGGCCGGAACTTCTCCGGCTCGACGTCTCGGTGACCACCACAAGGATCCTCCGGTCATGATCGACACCCAGCAACGTTCCCTCACCAGCCGCTTCTCCCGTCGTAACGACGTGTTCGGCGAATCGATCTGGTCCAGCCTGCTCACACTCTTCGCCCGCCACGCCGATCCGATCTATTTCGGCGACGGAGCCCCGGACAAGAGCCTGATCCCGGTCGAGCGCCTGCGCGAGGCGTCCCGCCAGGTCTGGGCCGAAGATGCCCCGGGCTGCCTCGGCTACGGCGACCAGCAGGGCTACGAGCCACTTCGCAACTTGATCGCCGACCGGATGCGCCCCCTCGGCGTCGCCGCCGATCCGGCGAACATCGTGGTCACCTCCGGAAGTTCACAGGGCATCGACCTGTGTTGCCGCGTCTTCCTCGATCCCGGTGACGTGGTGATCCTCGAAGACCCGACGTTCCTCGGCGCGACCGAAATCTTCCGCTCCTACGGTGCTCGCCTCGTACCAGTGGCAACGGACGATGAAGGGATGCGGATGGACGCCCTGGAAGCCGCCCTCGCGGCCGAACCGGGGGCCAAGTTCATCTACACGATCCCGACATTCCAGAACCCGACCGGCACCACGATGCCGATCGAGCGCCGCCAGCGACTGGTAGAGCTCGCCCGCCAGCACAACGTGGCCGTCCTGGAGGACGATCCCTATGTCGAGTTGCGGTATGGCGGAGAACCCGTGCTGCCGCTCGTCGCGCTCGATCCGGATGTCATCTACCTGGGAACGTTCTCCAAGACTATCGCGCCGGGCATCCGCACCGGCTGGGCGATCGCACCGCCGGAGGTGCTCCGTCTGCTGGTCGCCAATCGGGAGATCTCCGATATCAGCAACGACCGGATCACGATGCGCACCGTTTACGAGGCCGCCAATGGCTACCTCACCGAGCACGTCCAGGGCACCCTGGGCACCTACCGCACCCGCCGCGACACGATGATGAAGGCGCTCGATGATTTCATGCCCGCTGGCGTGACCTGGTCCCGCCCGGATGGCGGCTTTTTCGTCTGGATTCAGGTGCCGGTCACCATCGACACCGATGCCCTGGCGCCGAAAGCGGCAGACAATGGCGTGATCTACTTCCCGGGCAAGTGGTTCTTCCCCCATGAGGACCAGAGCCACACCCTCCGCCTCAGCTTCTCCACGGTGCCCGAACACCGCATTGTGGAAGGCATTCGCCGCCTGGCCGAGACCCTGCGCGAGGCATTGGCATCCTGAAGTCGCTCCGCCCGGGCAGGTGGTGGTGTGCTACGCTCACACCGCCGCACGGTCTGGCATCGGCGGTCAAACGCACGATCTTCGACTGGGATACTGCCTGATACATGCCTGACTTTCCCGATCTGAGCTGGGACCGCATACCACTCGGACCATTCGACAATCGCCTGTGGTGGCTGCTGATCGGGCTGGTGATTGCCCTGCTGCTCACGGTGCAGGCCATCGAAACGGCAGTGGAAGGCGCCTGGCCCCACCAGCGCCGAGCCGCCCGCATGCGGTCTGGTGAGCGAGCCGTCCAGCTCTCGTGGGGCATCGTCGCCCTGCTCGTCCTGCCCGCCGCGGTCCTGATGATTGGCATCGTGTCGCTGGTGCTGTGGCGCGATATCGCCCGCCCCGAACAGGTCGTGGTTGGTGCGGTGCTGGCGAGCCTCGGATGGTTCCTCTTCCTCGTCTTTAGCCTCGACTGGCTACGACTGGGCCGAATGTTCAACAACCTCGGCCTGATCGGTCCGATTGCCCTGCTCCTGCTACTGCTGATCGGCGACGTACTGCTGCTGACCGCATTCCTTGATATGCTGCCACCATGGCGGGAGGTTACGGACGCGTTGCAAAACGGTCTGGCCGACCTGCTTCCCTTCGTCGACAGAGCAGACTGACCATCGCCTGGGCAGATCTCGAAAGGGAACGGAATCATGACCGGCCCCACACCGGATCGGCAACCGGATACCCAGCGTCCACGCCCGCCCCGCACGAGGTCGCGCCCCGTCGCCAACACCACGCAACGCCACCGCTCGATGGCCACCCAGCGCGAGCCGCAGGGAACGCCATCTGCCCGCCCGACGGCCTTCGACCTTGATGATCACCTGCCGCAGCAGATGCTGAGCGTCGAAATCCAGCCCATCGGCGGCATTTTCGGCACCACCGCCCCCGTTTCGGATGAGGAGCGCCGTCGCTGGCGGCTGGCCTCTCGGCGCCGCCACCAGGCAGACCTCCACCACGAAGAGGAGTCGCTGTTCGCCAATCGCGACTTTAAGGCGCTGTGGTACTCCCGACTCTTCTCCCAATCCGCCCAGGGCGCCCTGCTCTACGCGCTGCTCATCCTGGTCGTCGATCTCTCCGACCGGTCGGTGTTCAACTCGCTGTTCGTGATCTGCTCGATCATTCCATCGATCCTGTTCGGCCTGCCGGCTGGCATTGCCGCCGACACGCTCCCACGACGCGGTTTGATGGCGATCCTCAACCTGTTCCGGTTCGGGTTCATGCTGCTGATGGTCGGAACCGAGGTCTCCCTCGTTGGCGTTTTCGCCACCACCCTCGGAATCTGGATCATCCACCAGTTCTATTCCCCGACCGAGGCGTCCGTCCTGGCCGACCTCGTGCCGCCCGATCGCTACACCGCCGCACAGGCGATGTTCAACATGGCGCTCACCATTTCCCAGGTCGCAGGCCTGATCCTGATGGCGCCGATTCTCCTGCGAGTCGGGGGACCCACGCTCGTCTTCGTCTTCTGCGGCATTCTCTGGCTGCTCGCGGGTGCACTGGTCACCACGCTCCCGTCGATGGAAGCATCTCGCAACAAGGTGCGGGCGACCGGGCGATCCATGCGCCAGATGCTCGGCGATGGCTGGCGGTTCACACGCAGCGATCGGCTCACCTTCGAGGCCATGATCGACGACCTGCTCGTTGGCGTCGGCATGAGCGGCCTGATCGTCATCATTCCCTACTACCTCGAACGGGTGCTGGGGACTGCGAAGGAGAACACCGTGTTCGTCTTCGCCCCGGCCGCGCTGGGCCTGGTGATCGGTCTCCGCACCGCCCCGCGCCTGGCGAAAATCATCGGCGAGCCCTATCTCGCCACACTCGGGTTGTTCATCTTCGCCCTGGTGGTCGCCGCGCTCGGCTTCGTGCAGCAAACCTATCACCTGCTGAACGACCGTCTGCTCCTGCCACTCGACGGATTGTCCAACCTCGTGGGCATCTCGCCGCTGATCATCCTCGCCATGTTGCTCTCGATCCCGGCCGGCTTCGCCTCGGCAGTGGTCAACGTCTCGGCCCGCTCGATCCTGCTCAAGCGCACGCCGGGGGCGATCCGCGGACAGGTGATCGCGACGCAAAACCTCGTTCAGAACATCGCTTCGCTCGGCCCGACCCTGCTGGCCGGCATTGCCACGGACGCATTCGGAGTCAAGCCGATTGCGGTCGCGATCGCCGTCTGTATCGTGTTCTGTGCGATGGCCGCCCACGCCGTGGGCCGAAGGAGCGAATCAACGCCGGCGATGGTGCCGCAAACCTGAGCTACCTGGCCCACGCCACCGCATACCGGCCTTCCAGATGGGCCACGGTTCGGGTCTCGAGGTCGATGAACCACGACTCCGCCGGACTACCATCGGCCCTGACCTGCCCGATGGCGACGCACCCTTCGGACCGATCGATCGAGACACTGATGGCGTAGGCAGCCAGACTGGCATCGTGCTGAAGTGAGACGGTCCACGACTCCTGGCCCAGGGCGTCCAGGACGGTCACCACGGAGGCCTGGTTGTTCGCCTGAGCGTGGACGAGGTAGCGTCCGCCCGGACTGGACGCACTCGCGGCCAGCTCGATCCGGCGTGGAAAGGTCTCCCCAATCGCGACCTCTCCCGCCCCGTTGCGCAATTCGTAGGTGTAGGTTGAACTCGTCGCCTCGACCGCCGTGATCCAGTTCGGATGTCGAAGCAGGCCAACAGTGCGTTGCCACCCGAGGACGGTGTCCACATAGGCGTCGGGCACCGGTAGCAGCGCGTCATCACCAACGCGAGTGATCGCGTATTCCCCCCGATCCGGCATCACATCGGTAATGATCCACCCCGCACGATCACAGCCGGTGACTTCACGCCCATTGACACCGATGACAGGCGAAGCGGCGGCCAACGCGACCAGCAGGACGATCAGGCTTCGCCATTGAAGGCGAAGGATTCGAGTTCGGCCGTATCCACGTTGTAGATCGCGGTGAAGAAACATTCGCCACCGTCCAACACGAAGATGATGTCCTGAGTCCAGTTGGGCTCATCAGTACAGAAGCCATTGATGAAGATCTTTCGCTCTCCGTCCTGGGTGAACCCTGCATACTGTCGCGTGTGATCGAGCTCGCCCTCGGCTTCGGCAATCGCCGCTTCGGCATCCGTGACATCACTCACCGTCGGCGCCCAGTACGGTTCGTCCAGCCCGAGGCCGGCAGCGGCTTCCGGAGCAACGATCACCCCTTCGAAACCGTCAAGCTCGACCAACGTCCATCCCGGCGCTGGTGCCTCCGTCACTTCGATCACTTCGACGGATGGGCTGACTGCTACCTCTGGTTCCACCGAAAAGTAGCCAAACCCCAGAAACGCGAGGATGAACAGGATGATGGCGATCAATGACATGATGTGTCCCTTCCGATCTGGCCGGTAACGACGTTAGCTCGTCTACCTCTACAACACGTTATGGATGCCCAACGGTTTCGGTCAATGCCCCGCCCCAGACGTGCAAAGGGAGGATCGCGCCAGGCAATCCTCCCCGTCTTACTTCCTGTGCGGCGTCGAACCTAGGGCTCGAAGGGTTCGCCGTCCTGCTGAATGGTGATGTCGAGAATGCCAGCGGTCCGGATCGGAGCCGA
>JAEZJB010000205.1 GCA_023415845.1 Chloroflexota bacterium
GGCAATGGTCATCCCCGCTTCTTCGGCTGGGTCAATTCGCCGCCCGACTCGGCCGGCATCATCGCCGAGTTCCTTGCTGCCGCCCTCGATCCGAGTTGCGCCGGGGGTGATCACGCCGCGATCTACCTCGAACGCGCCGTCACCCGCTGGCTGGCCGAACTCATCGGCTTTCCGCTGGCTGGCGGCATGGGGCTGCTCACCAGCGGCGGCTCAATGGCGTCACTCACTGCCATCGCCACCGCCCGCCATGCCGCCGCGCTCGCCGATGGCTGGAACGACCGCGAGGAAGGTCTCCAGGGCGACCATCCACCGCTGGTGATGTATCTCTCCACCGAGGGCCACACCACCATGGTCAAGGCGGCTGAACTCCTCGGCATCGGCAATCGACAGGTCCGCAAAATCCCTGTCGACGCCGATTTCCGGATGATCCCCCATGCTCTCGCCGCGCAGATTTCCGCCGACCGTGCCGCCGGCTTCCGGCCCTTCCTGGTCGCCGCCTCGGCTGGCACCGTCTCCACCGGCGCGACCGATCCGGTCGATGCCATCGCCGAGATCTGCTCTGCAGAAAACCTCTGGTTTCACGTCGACGGCGCCTACGGGGCAGTCGGCATCCTCGACGACCGCCTTGCCCCGCACTTCAGCGGCATGGACAGTGCCGATTCGATCGCCCTCGATCCTCACAAGTGGCTCTCCGTCCCGGTCGAATGCGGCTGCATCCTCCTTCGCGACAGTGCCATCATGCGCGACACGTTCTCGCTCGTTCCCGCCTATCTCCGCACCGAAGAAAACCTCGGCATCGGTGGTCTCCCCTGGTTCTCCGAGTACGGGTTCCAGCAAACCCGTGGCTTCCGCGCGCTCAAGCTCTGGATGACGATCGCCGCCAGTGGTCGCAATGGCCTCGCCCAGACCATCGCCCGCCACAACGACCTCGCCCGCACGCTGGCCAGCATGGTCGGCGCGAGCACCGACCTCCAATTGCTCGCCGAGCCGACTCTCTCGATCGTCTGCTTCCGCGTCCTTCCCTTCGCTGACGAGGATGGCGACGCACTGAACAAGGCCGTTATGGAACGGCTCCAGGTCGGTGGCGAAGCCTTCGTCACCCAGGCCGTTCTCAACGACACCTTCTGGCTTCGCGCCAACGTTCTCCACTACGCCACTACCGAAGACGACCTGGCCGCCCTCCTCACCGCCGTTCGCCACGAGTCCGACTCGATTAGGAGGGCCAGTGCATCAACTGCGACAGCTTGACGTATTTGCCCCACCTGCGTAGCAGAACCAGGCGGCATCACGCCGTCCGGTTCTACCGCTCGATCAAAGCCGGATCATCCTGACGCCGCATCGTCAATCGGTTCAGGGCATACTCCTCCCGGCTCGGTCATCAGTTCGAAGTGCCAGAGCTCGTTCGCATACGTCTGGCAGAGTCCGTACTCCGCGCCGTGCTCGATGAGCCAGTAGTCTGCCTCGGTTGGTCCAATGTCGACCGCCTCACCCAACACATGTTTCGACCCGTCCGGAGTCTGCACCAGTTTTCGCGCCTCCTCCTCGCTTCCGTACGTCGTGATCGCCTCGTCAAGCAAAGCCTGTTGATAGGTCGCACTCCGCCAGCCCGAATTGATGACGAACGCTATGCCATCCGCTTCGGCATCCATCGCTGCCCGCTGCACGGCACTGCGCAGACGAGGGTCAAGATTGGCGATCGCCGGCAGGTGCTCCTCAAACGGCGACGGTTCCTGCCCGTCCGCGATATAGCCGTCCGCCTCGGAGACGCCGTGCCCACCGATGACTGCACCGTCCATGGGGACGTCGGTGCCAATCGTCCCCGGAATTATCTGCACCATACTCGTCCGTTCAGTCCAGAGGGGCCATACCGCCCCCATCCCATAATCTGACCTTACGATGGTCACGATGCCCAACCCAAGTGTGGTAACGAGACTAATTCGCAAAGCAGCACGGCGCACGTCGGCCACGCGAGGCAGAAGATGGAACGTCATGATGAAAACTCCTCCGTACCTGGAAATCAGGCCCGATGCCTGAACCTCCAGCCATCCTGGCGGGAGCCTGGTTGCAGGGACGTCAAGCGTTTTTCACACATGTTTGCAACATCAGGTGCAGCACTATCATGAGATGAGGCGGGCGCCACCTGGCAAGGAGTCAACAGGCATGCGGGTTTTAATCGTTGAAGATGAGGAGTTCCTGGCCGAGGCATTACAGTCCGGACTTCGCCTCGAAGCCATCGCGGCCGACCTCGCCTTCGACGGGGACGAAGCGCTCGCCACCATTGGGGTGAATGACTACGACGCCATCGTTCTCGACCGTGATATTCCCGGCACACACGGCGACGAAGTTTGCCGCATCGTCGCGCGAGATTATCCCGACGTGCGTGTGTTGATGCTCACCGCCGCCATGCGGCTCTCCGACAAGGTCGGTGGTTTCGCGCTCGGCGCCGATGACTATCTCACCAAGCCCTTCGCACTCGAGGAACTGATCGTCCGCCTCCGCGCGCTTGCCCGCCGTCCGTCTGCCACGGTCCAGCCGGTGCTGGAGTTTTCCGATCTCCGCCTCGACCCGTATCGTCGCGAAGCCTATCGGGATGGACGATATCTGAAGCTGACGCGCAAACAGTTCGCGGTCCTTGAGCTGCTGATGCGTGCCAACGGAGGTGTCGTCAGCGCCGAGACCCTGCTCGAGAAAGCCTGGAACCAGGACGCCGACGCGCTCACCACCGCCCCGCGCGTCACGATGTCGACGCTACGCAAGGTTCTCGGCGAACCCAACCTCATCACCACCGTGCCGGGAGTCGGCTATCGGCTTGACATCCCCAACCTCGTGAGATGAAGACACGCCCCCGCCGGTTCCGGCTGAGCATGCGGTGGCGCCTCGCACTCAGCTATGCCATCTTCCTCGAAGCTGCGGGAGGCATCACCCTGCTCGGGATTTATATTTTCCTGCGGTTCGCCCCCTCGTATCCCCTGGTCCAGGGGAATCTTCCCGACCTGGCCAGACTGGTCGGATCACGCTCGATAATCCTCCAGTCAGTTGTCGGGGCGTCCACCGCGATCCTGGCTGTCCTCGCGCTGATGGGTGTAACTGGCGGCTGGATTCTTGCTGGCTGGGTGCTCCGTCCCCTTCAGCGCATTCATGATGGTGCCCGCATCGTCGCCACCGGCCGCCTCGACTATCGGATCAACCTCACTAACCGAAACGACGAATTTCGCGACCTCGCCGACACCTTCGACGCCATGCTTGACAGGCTCCAGGATGCCTTTGCCGTGCAGGAACGCTTCGCCGCCAACGCCAGCCACGAGCTTCGAACGCCGTTATCAGTGATGGAGACGATGATTGATGTTGCCCGTCGGGACCCCGACGGGCAGGACTACACCGAACTCATGCGCCGTCTCGACATCACCAATGCCCGCGCCATCGGTTTGACCGAGTCCCTGTTGCGACTTGCCGACGCCAACGCCGTCACGGCAACCTCGGAGCCCGCGGACCTGGCCCGCATCGTGGAGGAGGTCCTCGACGAATGCGCGGATGAAGCAGCCTGGCATACCGTCACGATCAGCACCCAACTCGCCCCCGCCCCACTGGTCGGTGATCGCGACCTGCTCACCCAACTGGTGTTCAACCTCGTCCAGAACGCCATCCGCCACAACCTGCCGTCCGGGGTGATCGATATCACAACATGGCACAAGCCGACCACGAACACCACCATCCTCCAGGTCGAGAACACCAGTCTCCCCATCTCCCCGGAACTGGCCGCCAGACTCACCGAACCATTCCTGCGTGGCGCCGGGCGAATCGGTCGCAACAGGCGGGAGCATCGGGGGTATGGTCTTGGTCTGGCCCTGGTCGACCGCATCACGGAGGTCCATCATGGAACGCTCGCCATTGAGCCGCGCCAGACGGGCGGGCTCATCGCTACCTTGGAGTTCCCCACCTATCGCTGATGTACAACCAGCCCATCGACCAATTCCCTCTGTAGGACACGCGGGCGCAAACCAGCAGCTTTCCTCGGTCCGGTGCCCGCCCCAGGACTTTCCTGTCTGTCCGCCCAACCCTGCCTGATACAATCGCCCGGAGTTCATTCGCCTCACACCGGGATGACAAATGATCCAGCACCAGCCCACGTTCTCCGACGTCGCCGCTGCCGCCGACCGCATCCGTGGCATCGCCCACCGCACTCCGGTGCTCACCACCCGGCTCCTGAATGACCGCTATGGCGCGGAGCTCTTTCTCAAGGCCGAACACCTCCAACGCATGGGTGCATTCAAGTTCAGGGGCGCCTACAACGCGCTTGCCCAGTTCACGCCCGAGCAACGCAAGGCCGGTGTCGTCGCTTTCTCTTCCGGCAATCACGCCCAGGCCATCGCCCTCGCCGCCTCCCTGCTCGACATTCCGGCCACCATCGTCATGCCCGGCGATGCCCCCGCCATGAAGATCGCCGCGACGAAGGGCTACGGTGGCGAGGTGGTCCTCTACGATCGCTATACCGAAGACCGTGAGGCGATTGGCCGGTCCATCGCCGCCGAGCGCGGCTCCACTGTCATCCCGCCGTTCGACCACGCCGATGTCATCGCCGGTCAGGGCACCGCCGCCCTCGAACTGCTCGAAGATGTCGGGACCATGGACCTCTGGCTTGTCCCCACCGGCGGTGGCGGTCTGCTGTCCGGCACCATCCTGGCCGTTCGCGAACGCACGCCTGAGGTCCGCATCTATGGCGTGGAACCGGAGGCCGGCAACGACGTCCAGCAGTCGTTCAAGAGCGGTGATCGAGTGAAGATCGACACACCAAACACCATCGCCGATGGCGCGCAGACCCAGCAGGTCGGCGCCATCACCTTCGATGTCATCCGCCAGGGGGCCGACGGCATCCTCACCGCGACCGACGACCAACTCGTTGAGGGCATTCGCCAGCTGGCCATCTACACCAAGCAGTTCGTCGAGCCAACCGGGGTCCTTGGTTTCGCCGCCCTCGAGAACATCAGGGACGAGATCTCCGGCAAACGCGTCGGCATCATCCTCTCCGGTGGCAACATCGACCCGGATCGCTTCGCCAGCCTGGTGACCGCCTGATGCAAGGATTCAACACCACCGTGTCAGCCACAGAGCAGTCATGGCCCGAGAACCCGGAGTTCTACGCCAACACCAACATCGCCAACGATCCCGCCATCTACGAAATCGAGAACCTGGCCGCCGACCCCGAAGGCACGGTCGAGGCTGCCATGATGCGCATCGCTCCCTGGCAGGGCAAGGTAGTCCTCGATATCGGCGCCGGCACCGGGTTCCACATTCCCCGCTTTGCCCGCGCTGCCGCCCACGTCGTCGCCGTCGAGCCCGACGGGCACCTCTGTCGCCTCATCATGCAACGGGTGGTGGACCAGAACCTCACGAATGTCTCCGTCATTGGGGCGAGCGCCGCCGACATCCCTCTTCGCGACGGCTCGGTCGATATCGCCCACGCCCGCTTTGCCTACTTCTTCGGTCCGGGCGCCGAGTCGGGGCTCGCCGAACTGGCCCGGGTCATCGCCCCCGGCGGCACTGCATTCATCATCGACAACGACCTTCGCTCTGGCACCTTCGCCTCCTGGGTCGTCCGCGCCTACGATTATTCGGCATCGTTCATCGACGACTACGAGCAGTTCTGGGAAAAGCACGGCTTCTCGATCGAGCGCCTCCCTTCCCGCTGGGTTTTCGCGCGTCGGGATGACCTCGAACAGGTCATCCGCCTCGAATTCCCCGATCCCCACGCGTCCGAGATCATTGCCGAACACGAGGGCCTCGAAGTCGATTACGACCT
>JAEZJB010000254.1 GCA_023415845.1 Chloroflexota bacterium
GCGGATCACCCACCGCATGCGCCAGGACGAAGAGGGTGTCTGGCAGCAACTCCCGGCGACATACGATCACGTGCTGGCGGCGCAGAACAACACCGAAGCCGATATCGCGTTCATGGGCAACGATCCGTTGTACGTGGCGCTGGTGCGAGCGGGCCGGGGCGGTTTGCTTGATTACTCGCGCATCCATAACGACATCGCGGTGGCGATGGATCTTGAAGGCGCGCGCCGGCTGAAGGCGATCGTGCTGATGCGGGGGTACACGTTGCTGACCAGCGCCGGTGAGGGGTATTCGTTCCGCGATCCATTCGGTGTGGTCTGGGATATTCATCCGACCACCTAGCCCTGGCGGCCTGGTTCCTCGCCTATCGGGCGGTCGACCCCTGCAGCGGATCGACCGTCCGTTTTCTTTTCTGACCGTTTTCAAACCGAAGGACTTTGCGGATACATGCTCGACTCCTACCGTGACCTGATCGACTCGCTGCTGCCGACCCCGACGACCTTGCGCGAAGCGCTCGGGACGCCGGTGCGGGAGGACATTTCGCCGGAGCAGGCGGCCAGGTTGCACGAACTGGCGGTGCGGGAAGCCGTCAACCTGCGGCGGATGCAGGCGACGCTCACCCGCGAGCCGCTGATGCTGCTGGCGATTGAGGACGAGAAGGAGCTGAAGGCGCTCCGAGAGGGTGGTTGGGTCGGTTTTAGTCCGGAAGAAGACCTTGCCGCGTTCAGTCACGATCGCAGCGAGCTGATTTCGGTGCTCGTGAACCTCACGCTACGGGACTGGGAGCGCCCGATCAACCACGATCGCTCCGGCGATACGACTATTGCCGACGAAATTGATGCCCACTTGACCTGGGACGAAGAGAT
Source organism: Chloroflexota bacterium (assembly GCA_023415845.1). Lineage (GTDB taxonomy): Bacteria > Chloroflexota > Chloroflexia > Thermomicrobiales > UBA6265 > JACCYX01. The sequence goes on from JAEZJB010000254.1 coordinate 865, forward strand.
CAGTGCCGCAATTCTGGGGTGAACCGGCTGCCATGGCCGGGGTGCGCCCTTTGGGTGGCGTTTTAAAAGGACATGCCGGCATGAGCAGTTCGCGCGACCAGGTCACCATCGTCTACTCGCCGATCGACGCGCCCGAGGTGGAGTACTCCGTGGAGGGGAGCGCCGTCGAGGACGTGGCCAACAGTCTCTACGATGCCTGGTCGCTGCACGGCGACATCGTCGTGCAGCCGTTCGCGCAAGGTGAGACCACCTACCGCAACGTGACCCAGATTTTTGCCCAGGAACTGAACAACTCCTTCGACGATGTCGATGCGACCTGGGAGGAGTCGGGTCGCATCGTCATTCGGGGCAGATAGGCGTCCTCAAGGCAATTGGCCCTCATTGAGGGGATCGAGACGGGGCAATGGTCGGAGCCCATCACCTCGGGGTGGATGGCTGGACCGGCCAACTCCGTGAGTTGGGCGCTACTTTCGACATGCCCACGATCCGTGCCACCCTGGCCACCCCTCAACGAACGCTCCGATCCTGGTGGCGTCCAGCCGCGGACGTCGGAGATCATCCCCTCCCGGACCAGGTTCTTGCGCCCGTATGAAATGTGAGCGCCTGTTCTCTCCGTGCATCGCTTGAGAGTATCCACACTGCGGAAGACTTTGCCGCACTACAGCTGACCGCATAGCACAGATTGGCTACCAGGTACCGCGCGATCGATTGGCTCCAGGGTCAGTGCCTCCATCCTGATGATGCGAGTAAAAAAGCTATTGACACGGTGGAATACCCGCCGTAACCTGCTCGCCAGTCAGTTCTTAGCAGAAACAACTCCAAACCGAAGACATCAGAACATCAGGATGGACTTGAGCCCTTCATGAGGGCGTTGAGTTTCCATGTCGATTTCTCATAACTCTGGGGCCTTGACGGACGGACGACTCGCCAGGAATCCGACGACCACGTAGTGCCTGTCAGGAAACCGGCGGAAGAGACCAGAAGGAGCCTTTGTTTCGGGACGCGCGTTGCGTGGTGATCACGTCATCACGAGCATCGTGCGTATCCAGGCGTCCGCATACCTTGCAGCTCCCTGGAGCCTGAATCCGCTCCAGCAAGGCAAGATCGAGGCTCGAGTACTTCGCTCGTTCCGGTTATTTGGTGACCGGTTGTGTCCTGTGCAGGGATTTGTCCAGCAAACCAGTCTGTGACGTCCTGCCAGGCGCGTGGGTTCGAGGTGTTCCTCGGCCATATCGACTCGAGGTCTGCCTATCGAGTGAGCCAGTACTGCACGAACAAGGGGCCCAAACATTGCCGCGGCATCATCTCAGGAGAAACAGATGACTACTTGGCGACAAAGATCCCGGGTTTCGCGACGGAGCGTGTTACAGGGCGCAGGCATGGTGTCCGTTGGATCGCTGCTATTGCCCCAGGGTTCGCTGGCCAAACCATCGAGTCGATACCATGCTCCGGCTGTCATCAGCCGGCAGGCGAAGCAGGAAGTGGTTCACTGGGTATACAGCAACCTGCCGCTTGACCGCGATACGCTTCAACGGGTCGGTCCCGACGTCACTGACAACGTGATTGGCTATTTCGACTGGAGTGTCGAAAAGTTCGCCGAGATCGAACCTGACATCGAGGTCAAACTCGAATACCTGCCTCACGATGAAACTTGGTTTGCCAAGATCGATACGTCACTCATTGCTGGCATCCCGCCCGATGTCGTACAGGGGCCGGTCTCCGAAGCCGCGAAGTACATTCCTCTTGGTGCCCTGTCGCCGATCGATGAATACCTGACCGACGAGGACCGAGCAGACCTGGTCGACTCGGTGCTGGTGGAAGGCACCTTCGGAGACAAAAGCTACATCTGGCCGTGGAGACTTTCCTTCGGCGGTGGCATCCAGATCAACGCCACGCTGTGGGATCAGGCGGGCGTTGCCGACCTGCTTCCGACAGGGGAGAAGCGCCGATGGTCGATGGACACGGCCCTTGAAGCCTTCAAGGCCACGACTGTCGATACGAATGGCGATGGCACGATCGATTCCTACGGCACGGTGCTGATCACCGATATTCACTACCAGATCACCCAGTTCATGTTTGGATTCGGCGCTCGCCTTTTCAATGAAGATGAAACCGCAGTCATCCTGAACAGCCCGGAAGGTGTCGCTGGACTCCAGTGGCTGGTGGACCTCGAAAAGGAACATAAGGTTGCCGTTCCCGGAACGGCAGTGCGCATGGCAACCGAGGGCGAACAGCTATTCAATGAACGGAAAGCTGCCAGCTTCCCATCACAGGGGGCGGGCGTTCGACCACCGGCGCTCGATGGCTTCACCGACGAGGAATTCAACTGGTACTGGGTGCCACCCCCCAACGTCGATGGCGCAGAGCCAGCCGTGATGACCAACGTACACGGGCATTATGTGTTCCAGCAGCAGGACACCGATCGAACCTCGGCAGCGCATCGATGGTGCCAGTTCCTGACGCGACCGGAGGCGTTGGCACTGGGGCTCGAGCAGTTCGGCCAGCCGCCGGCCCGCAAGTCGCTCTGGGGCGCGGTTGAGGACGAAAACCAGAAGGTGGGCCTCACCTTCACCGACATGATGGTGTCTTTCGGTCGCCGCGCCAGTGCCGCGCCGATCACCTTCACGTTGTTGCCGCGCATGCTCGAAGCGGCGTTCACGGGTCAGAAG
>JAEZJB010000304.1 GCA_023415845.1 Chloroflexota bacterium
CGAGCCAGGGTGAGAGCCGCCTGGCCGGGATCGCCCCCGACCCGGCTACTTTCGTGCTCGATGGAATAGCTGGCCGGGACCGCATCCAACATCCAGCACGCGGTGGGCGGCCATCGCCCGCTTCAGGTGGAAGTCTTCAGCTTCGCTCCAGCCATTCAGGATGACATAGCGCCAGGTGATATCTGAATCGGTAACGTCATGCCGCGAGTATACCGGGCGAGCTCCGGCCTCGCTGCCCACCGCGAAGGCCGGCATCCTGACTCAATCAGCCGCAACAATCGCCAGCGCCGGAACGGGCTCTTCGCCCGGTTCCGGCGGCGTCACTCGCTGGCGGAAGGCGCGGAAGTTCCCCCAGATCATCGGTGGCAGGGTGAACATGTAGGTGCCCCAGATCCACTCCATCCCGGCATCGAAGAACCTCACGCCGATGAAGGCCAGGCCGACCGCCGTCCAGGTGGAGATGGTGCTGCGGATCATCGGCGAGCGCGTGTCGCCCGACCCACGCAACGAACTGGTGGTGAGGAGCGACAGGCCCCACAACGGCAGGGTTATCCCAACCACCACCATGACTCCGATCCCACCGTCGACCACCTGCGCGTCGTCGCTGAAAATCTTGAGGATCGGCCGCGCGCCAAGCACCATGACCGCCAGGCCGACCGCATTCCAGACCAACACCCACTTGCGAATGATCCGGAAGGCGACCATCGCATCGCCCGGCCGGTTCGCCCCCACACTCTGGCCGACCATCGCAGTCGCGGTGACCGACAGCGCCAGCGAGGTGAGGAACCAGGCCTCGAGCGCGGTGAAGGCGATGTGATTTGCCGCCAGCGCCGCCGCGCCAAGGGTCGCTACCAGCCCGGTCAACACCGCGAAGCCAGACTCGTTGAACATCTGCTCCAGGCCCGCCGGGATCCCCAGCCGAAAAATCTGCAAGCCGGTGGCCGGTTGCGGAAGCCAGCCCTGCCGACCCCGTAGCGAGACAACAGCTTTACCACTGAACAGCACGATGAACAGGAAGACCAGGCCGGTGGCGCGGCCGATGGTCGAGCCCCAGGCCGCCCCGGCGATGCCGTAGGCCGGCACGCCAAAGTGCCCTTCGATCAACACCCAGGACGCCGCCAGCGAAGCGATGTTGGCCAGGATCGCGGCGTAGAGTGGCGTTCGCCCGTCCCCGGCTCCGCGGAAGACACCACCGCAGAGGAACGATAGGAGCATGACGGCGCTGGTGGCGGTGATGACATGCAGGTACTTCACCCCGGCGGCATGCACCTCGGGATCGTCACCGAACAATCCGATCAGGAACGGCGTCGCCGACCAGGCCACCACCGAGAGCGGGATCGCCAGCAGCAGTCCCCAGGTGATTGCCTGCCTGGCGACCGCATTGGCCTCGCGTCGATTCCCGGCCCCGGTTGCCTGCGCCACGATCACCGTCGTGCCGACCGAGATTGCGGCAAACACGGCGAGGAAGAGATAGATGATCGGGTTTGAGATGCCGACCGCCGCCAGGGCAGTGTCGCCTGCCCGGCTGACCAGCAACGTGTTCACTGCCAGCACACCGACCTGGAGCGAGTATTCCGCCACGACCGGGATCGCGAGTCGCCGCACCCGCCTGGGGGTCATCGCTTCCCAGTCTGCTGGTCTCACGTCCTGCTGCTCCACGTCCGCCATCACTGCATCATCCATCAAACGCACGAAACGGCCCCGCGCCCTGCACGGAACCGTATGCCGATACTGTATGGACGTATGGTATCACGCTATGGCATGGTTCTGGAAGCGATGGTTGCGCGGTCTGCTGGAGGAGACAAGTCTTGCTCGACACGTTCCAGGTACCGGAATCTGCCCGCCAACCCGTAGGGGGCCAGAAACGCCTTGAGATTCTTGAGGCGGCAATCGACGTGATTGTGGCCCGGGGGTTCGACAACACCCGCTATGCCGATGTTTCCGAGGCGAGCGGAGTAGCTGTCTCCACCCTCCAGTATTACTTCGGATCGCTCGAAAACCTGCTGATCGAGAGCTGCCTCTATGCCAGCGAGCGCGATTACCAGTTGACCGCCGAGCGCCTGGCCTCGATCCCCGACCCTTGGGCTCGCCTCCAGAGCCTGGTGCGCACCTTCATCACCAGCAGCAGCCCGCATCCCCACTGGCAGGCCCAACTGGAATACTGGCGGGCGGCCTTTACCCGACCCCACCTTCGCCAGTCGCTGATCGACGACCAGAACCGCTGGCGCGCCTTCTTCACCGCGACGATCCGGGATGGCATCGCCGCTGGCATCTTCACGACCGATCGCGACCCGCAACTGATCGCCATCCAGCTCAACGCCATCACCGACGGCACCGTCTTCCCGGCGCTCGCCGGCAATCCTGCCTACGATCCGGACGCCTTCGTGGAAGCCACGCTCGCGGATCTCGCCCTCCTCCTGGGCGTCGCCAGGCCTTAACCATTCGCGCCATGGGGCTTCCGGTCCGGAAACCTGTGTGCAAAACCCTCCATCGTCATTCCACCCTCGCGCCACTCACCTGAACCGCCCGGGCACTGCATCAGGCGACACCGTTCGCCGTACCTGCAGATCACCTGAAGCCAGGCATGGCGAGAGCGCCCCATGACTGGTGAACGGGTCCGGGGCCACTGCAGGGAGTCGTGCGCCCAGACACGTTCCAATCCGCTACCGACGATGTTAGGCGGTGCGCATCAGCACAGAACACCCACCCTTTGCAAGGGGCTATCCAGGAACAACGTTGCACTCGTGTCAGCCTGCCACGAAATAGTTCCCAGCCTCGGCAGGGTTTGATAGGATCGCCCGCAGGTCAAAAGCCACCTTCTCGGGTCCCCACTTGTCAGTTTTCAGGAGACACTCAATGGCACATACGTTCTCTCGTCGGTTTGGCATGCAGGTAACAGCGGCACTGGGCGCATTGGCCGCTACGGGTGGCCTCGCCTCCGTATCCTATGCGGCGCCGGTCGGTGACCCCGCCGACCCATCGTCGGCAACGGTCGGCGGCGACCTGATCATTCGCGCCACCGAGCTGGGCGACACGCTTGATCCGGCCAAGACCGGTTCCGCCGCCGTCAGCACCACGCTCCGCCTCGTCGGCGATTCCCTGATTGCCAAGGACTTCGAAGGCAACTACGTGCCCTCGATCGCCGAATCCTGGGAGATCTCGGAAGACGGTCTGGTCTGGACCTTCAAGATCCGGCAGGGCGTGACCTTCCACGACGGCACCACGCTCGACGCCAATGCGGTGAAGTTCACGTTCGATCGTGTGCTCGATCCGGCTACCCAGGCGGTGACCGCGTCCGGCCTGGTCGGCCCGATGTCCTCCACCGAAGTCATCGACGACTACACCTTCCAGTTCACGCTGGACGAGCCGTTTGCCCCGCTCATGCAGTTCCTGACGGCAAGCAACCTCTCCATCGTCAGCCCCACCGCCGTGGAAGAACTTGGTGACGACTTCGGCCGCAAGCCGGTGCTCTCGGGCGCCTACATGGTCGAAGAATGGCGAGAAGGCGATCGCATCATCCTTCGCCGCAACCCCGATTACGCCTGGGCGCCGGAGTACCTGCACCAGGATCCGCCGGGAGCCTTCATCGAAACCATCACCTACCAGTCCATCATGGAAGACGCCTCGGCGATGGCCGCATTCGAGGCGGGGGAAATCCATCAGCTCTCCATCCCCGCCACCGATGTCTCCCGGTTCGAAGGCACCGAAGACTTCTGGATGACCACTTACGAGCGTCTCGGCATCATCACGCTTGGCTTCAATGTCAATGTCGCCCCGTTTGACGATGTCGAGGTCCGCAAGGCACTGATGGCCGCCGTCGACAAGAACGACGTGCTCGATGCCGCCGTCGAAGGCAATGGACATCCGGCCTACTCGTTCCTGTCGGCCCCGATGTTCGGCTACTGGGAGGGGATGGAAGAATACGCCCCAGCCTTCGATCCGGAAGCGGCCAGCGCTGCGCTTGAAGCCGCAGGCTGGGTACCGGGCAGTGACGGTACACGCGAAAAGGACGGCCAGAAGCTCGAATTCGACGCCCTCAACCTGCCAAACGACTCCTTCGGACGCGCCGCCCAGGTCGTCCAGGCTTACTTTGCCGACATCGGGGTCAAGATGAACATCCAGCAGCTGGAATTCGCCACCGTGCTGGAGCGGATCGCCAACGAAGACTTTACTGCGGTGTTCATGGGCTACACCTATTCCGATCCCGACATCGCCTTCCTGCTCTTCGATTCGAGCCAGGCAGGTGTCGGTCTCAACCTCAATGCCATTCGCGATGAGGCCCTCGACGAACTGATCGCCCGCGGCCGGCGCGAACTCGACCCCGAAGCTCGGGCCGAGGCCTATGCCGAACTCCAGCGCTACGTCAACGACCAGGGTCTCATGATCCCGCTCTGGTACGACACCTACTACATCGGTGTCGACAAGTCGGTGGTCAATGCCCAGATCAACCCCGACAACGCCATGATCTACTACGACGCCTTCATTCAGGACTAAGCCGGCGCCACATCATCAGGACACAGGGGATCGGGACGGTGACACGTGTTACCAGTCCCGGTCCCCTGCGGACTCGCAGGCGCAGGGGACCGAATCGTGACGCTCTTTATCCTCAAACGCATCGTTCTTGTCGTTCCCGTTCTGCTCGGCGTGTCAATCGCGGCATTCATGATGAGTCACCTGGTGCCAGGTGATCCGGTCGCCGTCATGCTCGGGGAACAGGCAACTCGCGAAGACTACGACAACCTCCGTGAACAGCTGGGCCTCAACGCCCCGCTCTGGGAGCAGTACCTTCGCTACATCACCAATGTCCTGCAGGGAGACCTGGGAACCTCGATTCGCAGCAAGCAACCGGTCCTGACCGAGATTCTCGATCGCTTCCCATCAACCCTCACTCTCGCCGCCAGCGCCTGCATCGTCGCGGCGATCGTTGGCATTACGCTTGGCTCGCTGGCCGCCATCAGCCGCCGCGGGGTCACCGATGCTTCGATCATGACCTTCGCCCTGATCGGGATCTCGATGCCGACCTTCTGGTCCGGCATTCTGCTGATCCTGCTCTTCGGCCTCAAGCTCGGCTGGCTGCCCATCACCGGCTCGGGCTGGAAAGCCCTGATCCTGCCAACCATTACCCTGGCTGCTCCGGCCGCCGCCGTCCTCGCCCGCATGACCCGATCGTCGGTCCTGGAAGTGCTGGGACAGGACTTCGTGCGCACCGCTCGTGCCAAGGGTCTCAGTGACCGTGTCCTGATCGTCAGGCACGTATTGCGGAACGCACTCGTGCCCATCGTCACCATCGTGGGCATCCAGTTTGGTGCGCTGCTCGGCGGAGCCATCATTGTCGAATCAGTATTTTCACGACCAGGTCTCGGACGATACACGATCACGGCCATCGAGCAACGGGACTTCCCCCAGATCCAGGGCATCGTGCTCTTCACCGCGGCAATCTACGTATTCGTCAACCTGGCGGTCGATCTGCTCTACGGAATGATCGATCCGCGCATCCGATATCGATAACTGGGAGACGAACGGGATCATGTCGACGACGCTCTTGGGCAAACCCGCGTCTGGTGGAGTGCTCATCCAGACCGAACGCCAACACCGCAGCCGGGCATCCATCGCCCTGCACAAGTTCCGCAAACGGCCAGGTGCCATGATCGGCGCCGCGATCATCGTGTTCTTCGTGCTGATCGCGATCCTCGCCCCGCTGATCGCACCCTTTGACCCGAATGCCATCTCGCGCGACCGGCGCGAGCCACCGAGCCTGCAACACTGGTTCGGCACCGACGAGTTGGGTCGCGATGTGCTGAGCCGCGTGATCTACGGGGCGCAGGTATCGCTGCGGGTCGGATTGATTGCGGTGGGAATCGCCGTGGTCGCCGGCACGTTGCTCGGGCTCCTCGCCGCCTACGCCGGTGGCTGGCTCGATACCCTGATCATGCGCATCATGGATATCATGCTGGCATTCCCGGGCATTCTGCTGGCCATCGCCATCATCGCCATTCTTGGCCCCAGCCTCACCAACGCGATGATCGCGATCGGCATCGAGGCCATCCCGGTTTACACGCGTACCGCCCGTGGGTCCACGCTCGCCGTCAAGGAACTCGAGTACGTCACCGGGGCGAGGGCATCGGGAGCTACGGGCTGGACGATTGCCATTCGCCACATCCTGCCCAACATCACCTCGCCCATCATCGTCCTCGCCACCATCGGCGTAGCCGGGGCGATCCTCACGGCGTCGGGCCTGAGCTATCTCGGACTTGGCGCCCAGCCGCCAACTGCGGAGTGGGGGGCGATGTTGAGCAGCGCCCGGAGTTATCTCCGTGAATCCTGGTGGATGGCCACCTTCCCCGGCGTGGCGATCATGCTGGTGGTGCTGTCGCTCAACCTGTTCGGCGACGGCCTGCGCGACGTCCTCGATCCGCGCTCGACCCGCTAGGAACCGGCATCACAAGGGCGTCAGTGCTTGCCGCCCTTGTGATGCACCCAGTTGAAGACCGACACCGCCGTGACCACCACCGCAATCGCCAGGCCGTAGTAGAAAAAGTCCTGGCCACCCTGCTTGGTCGAGAGCGCCACACCCAGGAATGTCACCACCAGCATCACGATCACGACATTCACGATCTGGGTCTTCAACTCGTCCAGCGAATGAACGCGCATCCAGTCTGGCACCTTGATGTCCGGGTCGATGAAGAGCTCGTACATCCCGATCGCCACGACATAGAGCACCATCCCCAGCAGGAAGAAGTCGGTCAACTCGATCAGTTCCAGCGCCAGGTGCTGAACGCCTTCTATATGGAAGTCCGATTCGCGAAATGCGGTGATGATGATGTTGACCAGCGAAATGATCGCGTAGATCAGCATCACCGCCGAACTCAACCCGATCCCGAAGATGGCCAGGACGATTGTGAACCGGGTCATCCCCAAAATGCCGTGGCTGCTGAGAGGCACGTCGGAATCACCAGGCTCTTGCCCTGGGGTCTGGTCGGCGCTTGCGGTCATGGAACACATCTCACTGGCAGCGAAGAACGAGCATCGGACCCAATCAGCGCGATGCGGGCGCGAGGTCTGAAACGCGCGCATCTGGCGAGGATATCAGGCCGGCCACCAGCACGTTCACCAGGCGGCTGGCAAGTTGCTCGCTGAGCGGCTCGGTGATCCGTCCGGTCTTGCGGGCCCAGATCTGCCCCCATACCAGTCCGGCGAACAACCCGGCCGCCATGTCCACGTCGAGTGGGGCCAGCCCATCCTCCGGCACCGCCGCCCGGAACATCGTCTCCAGCTGCTCCCAGGGAAACGCCTGCTCGCGCAGAATGGCATTCCGCAGCTCCATCGGCAGATAGGTGTGGACATCGCTCATCAGGCGACCAAAGTCGGCGTGACTGGCCTGGAAGAAGGTCCATGCCACGGCGGTCAACTGATCGGCCGGCGTTTGACGGGTGTCGATCACGCGAATCATCTCTGCCCGAATCTGTTGCAGTTCGAGCATGACCACCGCGGCAAAGAGGGCGTCCTTGTCGCGGAAGTGGTGGTAGAGGGTGGCTTTGTGGATTCCCGCGGCATCGGCAATCTGCTGCATCGACACGCCCTTGTAGCCGAATTCGACAAAGAGCGGGCGAGCAGCATCGAGCACGCGGTTGCGTGCTTCGGATTCCAGGCCCTGGGAAGCGGGTGTTTCAGTCATCTGCGCGATCTGTGACTCCGCGGATGGGCAGCACTGGCACCTCCTGCCGCCCACATGCAATTCGAGGTGCGATGGTGATTGACAGAGCCACCATGCGACCAGTATAGTCGGTGACCGTCGGCCAACCAACCGGTTGGTTGGGAACTCCGCCAGCTGCTCCATGGCCCGCGCCGTTCCCACAGGGAAACTTCTCGTTCCATCTCGCACGGAGCAATTCATGGCCCAGACCTCGTCCGCCCACGCCCCGGAAGGCGTTCCCGATCTCAGTCATCGTCAGATCATGACGATCATTGCGGGCCTGATCACCGGCATGATGCTGGCCGCCCTCGACCAGAGCATCGTCGGCACCGCCCTTCCCCGCATCGTCTCCGATCTTGGTGGTCTCAATCACCTGGCGTGGGTGGTCACGGCCTACCTGCTGACCTCCACGGCGGTCACGCCCCTGTGGGGCAAGATCTCCGACCTCTACGGTCGCCGCATCATCTTCCAGACCGCCATCATCATCTTCCTGATCGGCTCGGCCCTCTGCGGGCTCGCCCAGAACATGCCGCAGCTCATTGCCTTCCGGGCCATCCAGGGTATTGGCGGCGGTGGCCTGATGGCGATCGCCTTCGCCATCATCGGCGACGTGATCCCGGCCCGCGAACGTGGTCGCTACCAGGGATACTTCGGCGCCGTCTTTGGCCTCTCGTCCATCGCCGGTCCCCTGCTCGGTGGCTGGCTGACCGACGCCGTGAACTGGCGATGGATCTTCTACATCAACCTGCCACTCGGGCTCTTCGCGCTCGTCATCACGTCCATGGCGCTGAAAATGCCGGTGGTGAAGCGCAACCACAAGATCGACTACCTCGGCGCCAGCGTCATCGTGGCCGCCGTCACCAGCCTGTTGCTCTACCTCAACTGGGCCGGTGAGCACTACGGCTGGTCTGACCCACGCGCACTGGCCTTTATTGGCGCCTCTGCCCTGCTGGCCGTCGCCTTCGTCTTCATTGAAATCCGGATCGCCTCCGAGCCGATCATTCCGATGCGGCTCTTCCGCAACCCGATATTCTCGGTTGGCAACAGCTTCTCCTTCTTCGTCGGGTTCGCCATGTTCGGCGGCGCCATCTACCTGCCGCTCTTCTTCCAGGCCGTCATGGGGATGTCACCAACCCGCTCCGGCCTGGCGATGCTCCCGATGGTGGCCGGCATGTTCAGCATGTCCATCACGTCGGGCCTGCTCATCACCAAAACCGGCAAGTACAAGATCTTTCCCATCGTGGGCTGTTGCATCCTGATCGTGGCGATGTTCCTGCTCAGCACGATTCAATACGACACCCCCTACTGGCACATCGCCCTCTTCGCCTTCTGCTTTGGTATTGGCCTCGGTCTCGCCATGATGACGATCGTGACGCCAGTGCAAAACGCCATCGAATTCCGCGACATGGGGGTTGCCACGTCCACCATAACCTTCGTTCGCTCGCTTGGCGGCGCCATCGGCGTTGCCCTGTTTGGCGCGATCATGAACTCCCGCCTCACCACCTATCTCTCGGACGAGCTCGGGTCGCAGGTCTCTGCGCTCTCCGGTGGCGAAATCAACACCAACGATGTCCAGGCCCTCCAGACGCTGCAGGAGCCGATCCGCACGGAAGTGCTGACCGCCTACACGCACGCCATTACCGACATCTACCTGCTTTCCATTCCGATCATCGTGGTGGCGCTGGTCGTGGTGCTCTTCCTCAAGGAAATCCCGCTCCGCACCCGCGTGCCGGAAGTGGCCAACTCCTCGACCAGCGACGATCCGGATGTGGAAATCGACGCCGCCATGGCCTCGATGGGGCACTAACGGTCTTCGCCAACTCACGTCACCGCCTTCACCCCCGGCCGCCATGGTGCGAGCCGGGGGTGTGCCGTATCCTGCCTGTGATGGAAGATCGCTCGAAAACGCCGACTCGTCCCAGGCCGGAATGCGTGCATGCATGAGTTCGAACTGATCGTCACCCTGATCTGTCTGGCGGCCGGACTGGTCTGGCTCGCCGACCACTTCTCGATTCCCTACCCCATGCCGCTCGTGGTCGGCGGCGTGGCGACAGCCGTGACGCCATGGCTACCTGACGTCACGCTCGACCCGGAAGTCGTGTTGTTGATCTTCCTGCCGCCCATCCTGTTCCAGGCAGCGCAGACCACCTCGATCCGGGAATTCAAGGCGAACTTTGGCGCGATCTCCCGCCTCGCGATCGGACTGGTGATCGTCACCACGGCCGTAGTGGCCGTGGTGATTCACTGGCTGATGCCTGGGTTGGGTTGGCCCGCCGCATTTGTCCTCGGCGCCGTTGTATCCCCTCCCGACGCCGTCGCCGCGACCGCGATATTCCAGCGGCTGGGAGCCCCACACCGCATCGTCACCATCCTTGAAGGTGAGAGCCTGATCAACGACGCCAGCGCCATCGTGCTCTATACCTTCGCCGTGGCGGCCGCAGTCACCGGTACCTTCTCTCCCGTCGACGCGCTGATCGAGTTCCCAATCGTCGTCGTCGTCGGCATTGGCGTCGGATTCGTCGCTGGGCATGTGCTCGGACCGCTGGCCGTCCGGATGGGCGACCCATCGCTCGCCCTCGTTGTGCTCATCTTCGCTCCGGCCGCAATCTACACCGTCACCGAGGGTCTTGGCGGCTCCGGCGTCCTGGGGGTAGTAACGGCCGGCCTGGTTTATGGGTTTCACGCCCCCAGAACACTCTCCCCTACCTTGCGCATCCGGTCTCTCGCCATCTGGGACCTCATCATCATTGTCATCAACGGGCTGGTCTTCCTGCTGATTGGGCTCGAAATCGGAGCCCTTGTGGAGGAGGTTGGGCGCGATGACCTCTATTCGTCATTTCGCTGGGCCATCGTCGTGATGGTGACCATGGTGCTGGTGCGCTTTGCCTACGTCTATGGCAGCACAGCGCTGTCGCGCCGCCGCAAACACCGCCCCCAGCATGCCGACCCTCGGCAGGCGTTCATCATTGCCTGGTCGGGTTTGCGCGGCGTGGTGTCCCTCGCCACCGCCCTGGCCCTGCCAATGGTCACCAGCACCGGCGCCCCCTTCGACCATCGGCAGCAAATCATTCTCATCACCTCGTTTGTGGTGGTCTTCTCCCTCTTCGGCCTTGGTCTGCCCCTGCCCTGGATTTTGCGACGTCTCAACTTCGCCGACGACGACACGCGCGACGCCGAAACCAGGTTGGCCATCCGCACGATTGGCCTGGCCATGCAAGACCAGTGCCAGGCGGAAATCAGGCGCGATCCCGGCGTCGAGCCAATCCTGCGGCCAATGGTGGATCAGTTCGTCAGTCGACTTGGCACCGAGCCGGATACGGCGGAAAAGAACTTCCTCGACTCTCGCGTGGCGGAAACCGTCGCCATGCGGCAACGGTCGATTGACGCCGCGCGCGATGCCCTGCTCAGGCTGAAATCGAGCGGCCAGATCAGCGATGAAGTCCACCGCCAGATGGAACGCCGCCTGGACCTGCAGGAGCTCCAGTTGATGGCCTAACCCCCACCTGCGAGCCACACACTATCGGATCATCCTGAGCCCCTGGCCCGATGCTCAGCGTTGGCCGGGGGATAGGTACACGTTCCTTTGGTCTCAGTTTGATCCTCTGTTTATAGCCCGATAGCATCTGGTCGTTCATGCCCCGACCGCGCTGCGCCTCCTGCGACATCCCTCCCGTTCGGGCTAGCAAAGTTTGACTTTAGGCAAGACGGGAGTACGGTTGGGAGCATCATCGCCACCCCACCTCTCTTGCCATGCTGAATCGGCCGTTCGACCTCCCTCTCCAGGAGTCATGCATGCAAGGCACCGCCACTGTTCCCACCAGCACAGCAAATTCCGCTCATATCAGTTCACGCCAGTTGTGGCTCATCATGGGCGGCGTGTTTGCTGGCATGGGCATGGCGGCGCTCGACCAGAGCATCGTCGGCACTGCCCTTCCCCAGATCGTCTCCGATCTGGGCGGCCTCGACCACATGGCCTGGGTAGTCACCGCCTACCTGTTGACCTCCACCTCAACCACCCTTCTCTGGGGCAAAATCTCGGACCTTTTCGGTCGCAAGATCATTTTCCAGAGCGCCATCATCATCTTCCTCGTCGGCTCGATGTTGTGTGGCCTCGCCCAGTCGCTGATCCAACTCATCGCATTTCGCGCCCTTCAGGGCGTTGGTGGCGGCGCTTTGATTGCGATCGCCTTCGCCATCGTCGCCGACGTAGTTCCGGCCCGCGAACGAGGAAAGTACCAGGGGTATATCGGGGCAGTCTATGGCGCGAGCTCCGTCGCCGGTCCGCTCCTCGGCGGGTACCTTACCGACGCGATTTCTTGGCGGTGGATTTTCTACGTCAACATCCCCATCGGCGCAGTCGCGCTGATCCTGACCACCGTTGGCCTGCGCAAACCCCTGGCGCGCATTCACCAGCAGATCGACTACCTCGGGGCCGCGCTCATTCTGGCTTCCGTTACTTCCTTATTGCTCTACATCAACTGGGCCGGCTCACATTACGGCTGGACCGATCTCCGGGCCCTTGCCTTCGTCGCCGCCTTCGTCATCCTCCTTGTCATCTTCCTGGTTGTGGAATGGAAGGTTGCCCCGGATCCGATTCTCAAGCTCTCGGACTTCCGAAACCCTGTCTTCCGGGTCGGCAGCATCTTCTCGCTGCTCATCGGGTTCGTCATGTTCGGTGGCGTCATCTACCTGCCACTCTACTTCCAGACCGTGATGGGGATGTCGCCGACCCGCTCCGGGCTCGCGCTGCTGCCGCTCGTCGGTGGAGCGGTGCTCACGGCATGGGCGTCAGGACTGCTGATTACGAAAACCGGCAAGTACAAGATTTATCCCATCATTGGCTCGGTGCTGATGGCGGTGGGGTTGTACTTGCTGAGCAGGATCAAGTTCGATACTGATTACAAGATGATTGCGGTCTACATCGGGGTGTTCGGGCTTGGCCTGGGCCTCTCCCTGACAACGATCATCGTGCCGGTCCAAAGCGCCATGCCGGAGAGTGAGAATGGCGTCGTGACGTCCACGCTTACCTTCCTGCGCTCGCTGGGTGGCGCAGTCGGCGTCGGGGTATTCGGGGCGGTTCTCACCGAGCAACTGAAGTCCTACCTCAAGAAGGAAATCAGTGAAATGCCCGGAGTCGAGGACATGCGACTCCACCTCACCACCAACAACGTCGACATGATCAAATCCCTGCCGACGCCCCTGCGAGATGACGTATTGAAGGCATACACGCATGCCATCGCCGACATCTACCTTGTCTCGATCCCGGCCGCGATCCTCGCGTTCGCCGTCGTGATCTTCCTGAAGGAAATCCCCCTCCGCAGTGACATTGACGAGCCCTAGGTCTCCCGCCACATCTGTCGACCTCGATCTGGCACCATGCAGGAAGCCCCCGCCGAACTGAGTGCGGCGGGGGCTTCCTGCATGGTGGGATGATTTGAAATCCTGCTTACCGATCCTGCAGGTGGGCCTGCTGGAACCAGAGGTCCATGTCGGCCTGGCGTGAAATCTGCGTAAAGAGATCGGCGGTGGTGGCATCACCGGCCTCGTCCGCCGCGTCGATCGCCTCCCGGATGGCATTGGCGTACGCCGACCATCGCTCCACCAGCGCCTCGACATACTCCATGCCATCGGTGATGTCGGTCGGGAATTCCGGCAACGCCGACGCCTCTGCCGACATCCGCACCGTCCCGTTGGCATATCCGCCCAGCATCACCGCTCGCTCGGCGATGAGGTCGACCCACTCGGAGGCATGCCCAGCATGCTCGTCGAACAGCAGGTGCAACTGGTAGAACTGCGGCCCCTTCACGTTCCAGTGGGCCTGCTTCGTCTGGGAGTAGAGATCGAGTGTCGTCGCCAGGTGCTGGTTCAACAGTGCCACCATCTCTTCACGCACTGCGGCCTTCAGCGAAACACCTGTCTCGAACGTCCGGGTCTTTTTGGCAGTCGCGGTAGCCATCATGATCCCCTTTCCGTTGGCGAAATCGTCCACTCGATGTCCCGGTTTGCGGCCCGAATGCCGCCGGGACGCGTTTTCGCCGTCTAGCCTACACCCGAACACCGCCGCTTCTCACGCGCGATTCCCACCAGATGGCTAGTTGAGCCGCGCCACCGCAGGCGGCTGCATCGGCGACCATCGCAGGCATTGCCCGACCACCATTTTTCGTCCCGGCATTGCGGCGGTGACCGGTCGGCAGGGCAGCGATAGACCACTCCTCCGTCAAGGGTGCACGGGCGGAATTTCGTGCAGCAGGATGGGGTATCCGGGACCGTAGCGCCTGTTTACAATGTCGCCGCACTACGCCCGGAACCTCCGAGGCTGCCACAGTCTCCCTCCTGGTAACGGGCCAATTGACGCAAAGTGCCATCGATACATGTTCAGCATGCCCGGAAAGTGAGCACGCATATGGAATCCCGGTTGTCTCGTCGATCACTCGTTGCAAAGGCCGGTGCAGTGGCCGCCATTGGCGCCGCCTCCACCACCTTCCATGCCCCGGCCATCCTGGCGCAGGATAAGGTCACGATCTCGTGGCTCACCGACCTCCCGGCCGACACCATCGTCCCGGCCTTCCACGAAGCCAACCCGGACATCGAGGTCAAGGTCGAGGCCGTTTCCTTCAACGAGGTATTCCAGCAGAACCAGGTTCGGCTCGGCAGCGGCTCGGACTCTCCGGACGTCATCAGCGTCGACGCGCCGCTGGTGGCCTCCTACGGTCTCCGCGGCTGGCTCGAACCGCTCGATGATCACTTCTCGGACGTAACCCGGGCAGAGTGGGTCGACGCCCTCGTCCAGTCGGGCACCTACGACGGCAAGTTGATCGCACCGCCGATCTGGAACTCGGGCCAGCTCTTCTTCTACAACGAAGATGCGCTCGCGGCGGCCGGCATCACCGGTCCTGGCCCGGAAGAGCGCTGGACCTGGCAACAGGTGCTGGAAGCGGCTGTAGCCGTCACCCACGATGATGTCTTCGGCTTCCAGTTCGAGCAGTACAACCGCATCTACCAGCTCCAGCCGCTCCCGCAGGGCAAGGGCGTGCCAGTCATCGGTGACGATGGTCTCACCGTCGAAGGCATCATCAACGCCCCGGAATGGGTCGAAGCCTTCGACTGGTACCAGAAGATGCACAACGAGTGGGCCGTCTCCCCGAAGGGCACGCTTGAAATCGAAGACCTCTTCGCCAACCAGAAGCTGATCATGTGCGTGCGTGGTCCGTGGGCGATCACCAGCCTCAGCCAGCTCGATCTTCCGTTCGCCTGGAAGGCCGCTCCCCACCCAATTTGGGAAGGCGGCGACATCTGCGTGCCCACCGACAGCTGGCATCTGGGCGTCAACGCCAACTCGAAGAACAAGGACGCGGCCATCCGCTTCGTCCAGTACGCCACCTCGCTCGACGCTGGCCGCCTCTGGTACGAGGCTGGCGATTCCTGGCCGATGCAGAAGGTCCTGCTCCAGGAAATCACCGACAGCCCGGAGAATACCGAGTGGCCGCGGCTGGCCTACCCGATTGCAGCACGCGAGTCCGAGCACGCGGTGCCCCGTCCCATCACCCCGGGCTACAACGAGTACCAGGACATTCTCGGCAGCGCGTTCGAGAACATGCGCAATGGCAGCAACGCCCAGGAAGAACTGGACGGCGCCGCCCAGAAGATCGAGCGCGAGATGCGCAAGTATCGCTAGGATGACCTGGCCGGGAGCCTGCATCGGCAGGCTCCCGGCATTCCCCGTCTGCTCCCGATAAACCAAAAGAAAGGGCGCTTCCCGTGTCTCGACGAGAAGGCCTCACCCCATACCTGTTCCTGCTTCCGGCGATGCTGCTCATCCTGGTCTGGCGATACATTCCCATCATCGCCGGGCTCCGCGAGAGCTTCTACAGCAACGCCTTCAGTTTCACCGGAGCCAAGGAATTCGTTGGCTGGGACAATTACCGGTACCTGTTCGACGACCCAACCTACTGGGAGTCGGTACGCGTCACGCTCAAGTTCAACCTGATCGTCAACCCCCTGCAGGTCGCCCTGTCCCTCGGGCTGGCCCTGCTGATCAATCAGAAGGTCAAGGGCGTCGGCTTCTTCCGGACGCTCCTGCTGCTACCGATCGCCATCTCGATTAACGTCGCGGCACTGGCCTGGGGTCTCGCCCTCGACCCGACCTATGGCCTGGTCAACGGCATCCTCGATCTCCTGCACCTGCCCACCCAGCCGTTCCTGCTCAGTTCACAGCAGGCGCTCTGGGTGTTGATTGGCATCGTCTCGTGGATCGGTGTTCCCTACTGGGCCCTCTTTTTCCTGTCGGGGTTGCAGAACATTCCGCATGAAATCCACGAGGCGGCCCGCATTGATGGGGCCAATCGGTGGCAGTCATTCTTCCAGATCACGTTTCCGCTTCTGAGTCGCACCACCACGTTCGTCCTGGTGGCCACCACCGTCGCGAACTTCACGATGTTCGCGCCACCCTACCTGCTCACCAACGGCGGTCCATCGGGTGCGACCAATCTCATCATGTTCGACGCCTGGAAACGTGGCTTCACCTACGGTGACCTCGGCGCCTCGGCCGCCTCGATCACCGTCTTCCTGGGAGTGCTGATCATCGTGGTGGCTGCCGAGTTCCTGATTTTCCGCCCGAAGCACGATTAGTCAGGAGCCCTCATGCAACCACCTTCCAGCAATAACCGCTTCAGGCTTTCCCATCTCTGGATCTATGGGGCGCTCGTGATCCTCGCGATCATCGTCGTCCTGCCTCTGGAATGGATCTTCGCCTCATCGTTCACCAGCCGTGAAACCGTCTTCAAGAATGTCCTTCCGTTCTCCCTCAAGGCGCTCTGGCCGACGAACCCGACGCTTTCGGCCTATCGCGCCATCTTTGAGCAGGACTTTGGCCGGGCCATCGTCAACACACTGGTGGTCGCCATTACCACCGTGATCGGCTGCCTCATCGTCGGCACCACGGCGGGATTTGCCTTCGCCCGGTTCAACTTCCGGTTCAAGGGGCTGCTCTGGACGCTGGTGCTCCTGAGCCTGATGGTCCCCTACGAAGCCACGGTGATTCCTGCCTACACCATGATCAACAACCTCGGCTGGACCAACTCCTGGCAGGCCCTGATCGTGCCCGCCCTCGCCAACGGGACTGTCATCTTCCTTTTCCGGCAGTTCTTCTCGGAAATACCGCAGGATTTCCTCGACGCCGCCCGGCTCGACGGCGCCAACTGGCCAAAGGTCATGACCAGCGTCGTGTTGCCGTTGAGCAAGCCTGTCATCGTGACGTCATCGGTGCTGGTTTTCCTCGCCCAGTGGAACTCGTTCTTCTGGCCCATGCTCGTCGCACCCGACCCGCAATTCCGGATGGTACAGGTCGCCGTCTCCATCATCGGCGTCCGCCAGCAACTCACCTACTGGGACATGCTCTTCGCCGCCTCCACCATTGCCGCAGTGGTCCCGCTCCTCCTCGTGCTGCCGCTCCAGCGGTTCTACATCAGCAGCATCATGGGTTCCGGGGTCAAGGGTTAACATCTCCACACACAGCTACCAACACGCATCCAGGTTCTATTCAGGGAGTACCAGACACATGTCCACCAGGCATCAGGTCATTTTCGACACCGATATCGGCACCGACGTCGACGACATCCTCGCCCTCGGATTCCTCCTCGGGTCACCGGAAGAAATCGACCTCATCGGCGTCACCACCGTCTACGGCGATGTCGCGCTCCGCGGCAAAATGGTCCGCAAGATGCTGCAGTTGCGCGGCCGCGACGATGTCGCCGTCCACACCGGCGTCAGCGATCCGCTCATGAAGCTCGACCCCATCTTCTGGCCCGGCCACGAAGGGGTCGGCCTGCTGCAGGACGATGACGACCTTCTCCCACCCGACTCCACCGATGCAGTCGGCTACCTCCTCGACACCGTGCTGGCCAACCCCGGCGAAATCACCCTGCTGGCAGTCGGCCCACTGACCAACGTCGCGACCGCCATCCTCCGCGACCCCGCGTTCGCTACCTCGCTCAAGCAGCTCATGATCATGGGCGGCAAGGTCGACATGTCGAACAACTCGTGGGGTCCCGCCGAGCACAACATCAAGTGCGATCCAGAGGCCGCCGCAGTAGTCTTCAATTCAGGAGCCCCGATCAACCTGGTGCCGCTCGACGTCACGCTCCGCGCGCTCATTCGCCAGAGCGGGGTCGATGCCCTGCTGGCCCTGGACGATCCTTACCACCAGGCCCTCGGTGACCAGGTCGCCCGCTATCCCGGCTTCGTGAGCCGTGGCGGCAGCACCTTCCTGCACGATCCGCTGGCGGCGATGGCCCTCATTCGCCCTGATCTGCTTGGCTGGCAGCCCTACCACGTCGAGGTCGAACTCAGTGGCCGGCTTACCCGGGCGATGACCGTGGTCCGCACGCCATCCACCGAGTTCCCGACCACCGCCCGCATCGCCATGACGCTGGACATCGACGCCTGCGAGGACCTGATCGCCCAGCGCCTCGCCCAGTAACCGGTGCGGAGGGCTGCCCCTCGGCCCGCCAGGTGCATCAACGTCGACCGCCATGCCGCACGCGCGGCATGGCGGTTCGTTGTTATGGGCGTGCCCGACATCGATCCCGCCCGGATGTCACAGCCGCCGCCCCTCCGGTGTCTTCATGGGTAACAACGGTTTTCGTTCTGTTACCTCAGGGAGGAACCTGCATGAGTAGCCCCCGTATCCCCCGCACCGAACTGACTGGCCTCTATGGCACGATGATCCGCAAGTTCTGCGAACGCAAACTTGGACGCGTGCCCGAGTCGATCGGCGTCATGTGGCACAACCGGGCCGTGCTCAAAACAATGGTCGACATGGGTGGCAAGGCCGAAAAGTGGGACGCCTGCGACGCCCAGCTCAAATCACTCGCCCACCTCGCCACCGCGGCGAAAGTCGGGTGCAGTTTCTGCTTCGACTTTGGCTACCTGCAGGCATCCAGGGATCATCTTGACCTCGAAAAGGCCCGCCAGGTTCCGCACTGGCGAGAATCCGCCATCTACACTCCGCTCGAGCGCGAAGTCATGGCCTATGCTGAAGCCGTGAGCGACATGCCACCCGCCGTGACCGACCAGATGTCCGCACGGCTGCTGGAGCAGTTGGGCGCTCCCGCCCTGCTGGAATTGACGGCCTTCATTGGCGTGGCCAACCTGACCAGCCGCACGAACGTCGCGCTGGGCATCGAGTCGGAGGGCTTTGCGGTCGATGCGGGACTCCCGCCATTCACCATGCCGCCGACCACCCGCTCGCTGGACCGGGCCGCATGACCGAAGATCCGTTCATCGTCCACCGCAACCTGCTCTTCACCATCGCCTACGAGATGCTCGGGTCGGTGGCCGACGCCGAAGACGTCGTGCAGGAGACCTGGTTGCGCTGGGCGGGGGTCAACCAGCCCGAGGTGGAATCACCCCGAGCCTATCTCGTCTGCATGGTGACCCGGCAGGCACTGAATCGCCTGCGCACGCTCGCGCGCCGTCGCGAGGACTATGTCGGGGAGTGGCTGCCGGAGCCGCTCCTTACCGGTCCCGACGTCGCCGAGGATGTCGAACTGGCCGAAAGCGTCTCGATTGCCATGCTCACCGTGCTCGAAACGCTCGGGCCGGTCGAGCGCGCCGTCTTCGTGCTGCGTGAGGTCTTCGACACGCCCTACGACGAGATCGCCCTGGCGGTCGGCAAAACCCCCGCCACCGTGCGGCAGATCGCGAAACGGGCGCGTGAACACGTCGCGGCCCGCCGCCCCCGCATGGTGGTCGACCAGGCCGAACAGTTGAGAGTCGTCGAACGGTTCATGGCAGCAGTCAC
>JAEZJB010000377.1 GCA_023415845.1 Chloroflexota bacterium
CCGGGGCGACACCATCGGCCAGCCCATCGGCCACAATGACGATTGAGGTCCACACCGTCGACATTGCCTTCGAGCCGAAGGAACTGACGATTCCGGCCAACACCGACGTGACCGTGAAGATCGTCAACGATGGCGCGCTGCAGCACGACTTCGCGATCGACGAACTGGACATCGTCTCCGACCTGCTGAGCAGCGGCGACTCGACGACCGTGACGATCAATGCTGCACCGGGCACCTACGAGTACTACTGCACCGTGACCGGTCACCGGGAAGCGGGCATGGTCGGCACGCTGACCGTCGAGTAAGCGTCATCTTCACCCAAGCACTGACATTCTGGAAAACGGCGGAACTCATGCAGTTCCGCCGTTTTCCTTTGCAACCGGATTCGCACCTGCTACGTTGAGTCACTGGGACCCAGGCCACGCACCACTGTTCTCTCGCGCCGCGAGGGAATGGTGTTGCTCGCCGCCTTTGATCAGTTGCCTGTCGTTCCGGAGCCACCCGATGTCCACCAGCCGTCTCGACCGCCGCCGCTTTCTCGCCATGTCCGCCGCAAGTCTCGCCACCATCACCGGCTTCGCCACGATTGTTGGATCGACCGCCCACGATGGTCACGACCATGACGCGCCGGCGGCCACGCCCAGCGCCTCGCCATCAGCGTCACCCGTAGCCGATGCCAACGTGGTGATGCTCGAACTGCACGACACGTATTTCACCCCCACGGAGATCGAGATCCCGGCCGACACCGAAGTTACCCTCAAGCTGGTCAACCTCGGCCTGATGCAGCACGACTTCGTCTGCGAGCCGCTGAAGATCTCGTCGGGCCGGCTCAATGGCGGGGACGAACGGGAGATCAGGATCACCGCGCCCAAGGGTGCGTACCAGTTCTCGTGCTCGGTGCCAGGACACAAGGTGCTGGGGATGGTCGGAACCCTCCGGGCGAAGTAGCGCCCGGGCGATCGGGCCGCGAACGGGTTGGCTGGCGAGGGACCGACATCGCCAGCGGTCGCGACAGATGGGAGAATCGGGGAGCGATGTCCGCGCGCTCCTGAAAGGATTCCCCGTTCATGCCCGGTTCTGCGCTCGATCACCTCGCGTCCGTGCTCGCCACCGTCGAGGCGTCACACGATGCCCTGCTGGCGGACCTGTTCGAGCTCCTGGCCCAACCCAGCATCAGTGCCCAGCAGCTGGGGATTCGCGAGACCGCCGCGATCGAGGAGCGATTCCTGCAGGAGGCCGGTCTCGACCCCCGGATCATCGAGACCGGGGGCGAACCCCTCGTCTACGGCGAATGGCTGGGTGCGCCGGGCAAACCGACGGTGCTGTTCTACGGCCACTATGACGTCCAGCCGCCAGAACCCCTGGAGTTATGGGAGACACCGCCCTTCGAACCGGTGATCCGGGACGGGCGGATCTTTGCCCGGGGTGTGGCGGACAACAAGGCGCAGCATTTCAGCCACATCGCCGCGATCAAGGCGTGGATGGAGACGACACGCTCGTTGCCGGTCAACGTCAAGGTGTTGCTGGAGGGTGAGGAAGAATCGGGCAGCCCCAGCTTTCGCGAGGCAGTCGTGGCGAACCGGGACCTCCTCCAGGCTGACCTGATGTACGCCGCGGATGGCCCGGTCTCCGACACTCGCTACCCGCAGATCACCTACGGCGTGCGCGGCATGCTCTACATCGAGTTGCGGACGAAGGGGCCAAACCGGGACCTGCACTCGGGGCACTGGGGTGGGGTCGCACCCAATCCCATCTGGATGCTGGTGCGGGCACTGGGCACGATGGTCGACGATCAGAACCGGGTCACCATCGCCGGGTATTACGACAATGTCGTGGAACCGACCCCTGGGGCACGGGCCGCCATGGCGGTCCTCCCCTTCGACATCCCGCAGATCCTGGCCGGTGCCGGTCTGACCGAACTCCCGCCACCGGACGACCTCGCCTATGCCGACCGGCTGATGGCCCAACCGACCTTCAACCTCTCCGGCTTGAACGGCGGCTACGGCGGACCAGGTTCAAAGACGATCATCCCGAGCACCGCTGTCGCCAAAATCGACATGCGGCTGGTGCCGAACCAGACACCCGACGAGATCTGGGCCAAAGTCGAAGCGCACGTCGCCCGGCATGCTCCAGGTGTCGAAGTCGTGAGGCTGCGGGGTGGTGTGTTGCCGGCGTATACGCCGGTCGAGCATCCGCTGGCGGAGCCTGTCCGGCGGGCGATCGAAACCGGATTCGGGAGCCGCCCGATCGACATCCCGATGGTCGGGGCGTCGCGGGGCGATGCCGTCTGGACGAAGGACCTGGGGATACCGGTGTTCGACGTGCCGTATGGCGCGCCAGAACAGGCCAACCATTCGCCGAACGAGAATTACCGGGTAGAACGACTGTGGCAGGGCATCGCGACGAGCGCCGCCCTGCTCGCCGAACTTGCCGACCTCGAAACTGGAGAATCCATTTGATGAGCACCGCTGCCACGACCCGATTGCCCGACGTGATCGCCGAAATCGACACCTCGAAGGACGACCTACTGGCTGACCTGTTCCGGTTGCTGGCCCAGCCCGGGATCAGCGCACATGACATCGGGATTCGAGAAACGGCCGAACTGGAGATGGAGTTGCTGCGACAGGCCGGACTGGAACCACGCCTGCTCGAAACCAGCGGCCACCCGATGGTGTATGCCGAGTGGCTGGGCGCACCGGGGCAGCCGACCGTGCTGT
>JAEZJB010000464.1 GCA_023415845.1 Chloroflexota bacterium
CGCGCTTCCCGCGCCATCTGCAGGAACGCTCCCTCATCCCCATCGACGATTGACGGAAACCGGCTGGGCCAGCAGAGACGTGTCCCGAACGCCAGTCCGGCCACCACGACCCACCAGAGCCCCTCACGACCAGTCCAGGCATCCCGGTGCATCCATCCCGGCCACCCGAGATTTGGCCACCAGGCACCTAAGCCCAGTAACCCGACTCCGGCCAGCCAGGGTCCACCGACATCCCATCCCACCTGACCAGGTCCGGCAGCCCGCTCGACCAGCATCGCCCAGCCGATTGCGATCGCCGCTGCGACCGCCAATCCCACGCGCATCGGGGACACCACAGGTGTCCACCGCCACACCCCGGCCGGGGGAGGGATCGAGACGAGAAGATCGGACATCAACAATGGTGACGTCGCCGTAATCAGAGCCGCGACCACGATCGTCAGCACCAGCAAAAGCGCGTTCGCCCAGTCGATCCCTGCCCGCACGACGTGCCACGTCATCCAGGCCAGGCTCGTTCCCGCCAGACCGATCGCCACCCAACCACTCCACTGGCTGAGCGCGGACCCGGCCCCCTTCACGCGCGATGCCCTGTGTTCATGCTGCGATCCTGGCTTCGTAGAGACGCGGGTGTGCCTGGTCCCGTGCTGGAGTGGGCTCCATTTTGTCGAGCGGCAATGCGCCTGTCCAGCGAACGTGGCTCTCCCGAAATCTCTCCGACTTCACAACGCACCATGCGAAACATGCCTTTCATCACCGGCGCGGTCTCTGGAGCCCGACGCGTCCCCTGTCCCAACGCGAAAAGGGCAGGCGGGTGGTGACCCGCTGCCCTTTTCCATTCACCAGCCTTCAATTGGTCCGCTGGCGCCCGGTCACATCGTCGTGCACGGGTGATCGGCACTACCGGGTCGAGCGACTGCCCATCGTCCGGTTTCGATCCGTTCCAGCATTTGCGGGTTGTCCGACGTGTCTTCGAATCCTGGCTCCTGGGCCAGGATGTCCACACGCAGGATGGCGGCGTTGGTGGCTCAGCAGGTCGATTTGGGGGCCGACGTGACCTTCGTGAAACTCCCGGACACCGGCCATGGCCTGGTGGCCGACAGCGCCATGCGACGCTTGAGGGAGTGTTCGGCGAACCTGCCCGCCTGACGGACTCGTATCGACCTGGCCCTGCGGCTGTACAACATGTTTGACACCCACCTGCCCAGCCCCTAGGCTCCAATCAAGATGACGGTTGGCCAGAATCTCCAGTTCCACTTCTCACCGAGATACTGCAATGGCTGTTGAGCATCTCCGGGTCGCCCCGGACAAGGCAGGATCAACCCCGCCACCCTTAATCAATGCCCGTTTTCACGCTCCTGTCATCGACCCCGGCACCATCCTCGCCCGCCCACGCCTCGAACTCGCGGCCCGTCGGTTCGCTCCGGCGCGAATTTCGCTTGTCATCGCGCCCGCTGGCTATGGCAAAACCACGGCCATTGCGGTCCAGGCCCGCTCGGCCAACCGTGCGATTGCCTGGCTCAGCCTCGAACCCCGTGACAATCACCTGCGGCGCCTGGAGGACTACCTGCTGGGCGCAATCGCCACGGCCATCGGGCCCGGCATCCAGCCAGCTGGCGAAGGTGGGGAACCAACCTCGGAATCGGTGGCCCAACACATACTCGCCACCCTCCACATCACGACTGACCCCATGCTATTGGTGCTCGACGATCTCCACCACTTGGTCGGCACCGAGGTGCTGGAAGCACTTCGCATCGTCATCGACTACGCACCGGCCAACATCTCGTTCCTGCTTGCCAGTCGCACTGCCCCAGCGCTCCCACTTTCCCGCTGGCGGGCGCGGGGCATGCTCGAAGAATTCCACGCCGATGATTTGCGCTTCACCCCAGCCGAAACCCGCGTGCTCTGCGCGCAGTTGTTGTCCGCGCCACTTGCCGACGCCGATCTGGACCTACTCGTCACATCCACCCAGGGGTGGGCGGCCGCCCTCCGCCTGATCATCATGCGTCTTCGCCAGGAACCTCCGGATCGCGTTTCCGCCACCCTCGCCAAGCTTACCGCCAGCCATCGCCATCTCACCGATTTCCTCGACGACGAGATTCTCCGCGTTTTGCCGGGCCACTTGCGGACGATGATGAAACGCACCTCCATCCTCGATCCGCTCTGCGATGATCTCTGTTCGTAGGTGCTGGGTTACCACTATGAGCCCGGCGCGCTCGGACGTCTCTGGCGTAATGGCGCCCTCGTCTCGCCCATCGACGAAGAGCTGACGTGGTATCGCTATCACCCACTCTTCGCCCGTTTACTGCACCATCGACTCTCCAGAACACACACCACCCGCGACATTGCGAACCTGCACAACCGGGCGAGCCAATGGTGGGAAATGAATGGTCATCCCGCCAAAGCCGTCGATCACGCCATACTGGCCGGTGACTGGCCGCGCGCCTCGCTTCTCATTTCACCGCTCATTGCCTCGCTCGAAGCAACGCATCAGCTCGACCTGCTCCGCACCTGGTTCGACGCGTTGCCAAGCGACATCGTGACCGGGTCGTCGGAGTTTTCCCACTGGTATGCATGGACTCTGGTGCGTACCGGACAGCTGGATGTCTTCGAGCTGCATCTGGCCAACGCCGAGCAGACCGCGCCAGCGATTGGTGTCAGTGACAGCATCCGGGCAGTCGCGGCGTTCTATCGAGGCGATGGCCCGGCCTGCATCGCGCACGCCCTCAGCGCCCTGAAGGCGCTGCCACCAGAGGCCACGGTCGAGCGCATGCGGGCCGAAGCGGCTCTGGGCCTGGGCGAATCCCACACCGGACGGGCGGCCAACGCTCGCAACCGGCTGGAAGCGTTCCACGCCACGTCCACCGGCAGTTCAGCCATGCGACTTGACACCGAGACCCTGGCCGGATGGGTCATGCTGATGACCGGCGAAACGGACGCTGCTCGCCAGCGCCTTACACGTGTCGTGGAGCAACACGCCACGGAGCGCTCCGATGCCATTCGCCGCGCCCAGGTAATGCTTGCCGATATCAGCATTGAAGCGGCAGAGTACGAGGCAGCGATCTCCTTCCTGCAGGCCGCCGACGACCGTGCCACCCGCTTCGGCGCGTTCCCCCTGCTCGCCGATCCTCGGCTACGATGGGCCCGCCTCCACCACCATCGCGGCGACGTGGACCAGGCCATTTCCAGCCTGACCAGCATGAGGAGCGACGCCGGAGTGGTCGGCAACCGGCGGGTCCAGGCGCAGATTGGTGCGCAACTGGCAATGCTCTGGATGGATCAGGGACGCACCAACGATGCCGATCGCTGGGTCCATTCCCGGCAGTTCAAGGTAACCAGTGCGCTCGAATTCATCGACGAAGCAGAGTATCCCGCGTTCGCCCGCTGGCTCATGGAGCATGGGCGGCTCGCCGAAGCCCAGACCGTCGCCGAGGGACTCTGCGCAGGTGCCCAGCGAGATGGGCGCGCCTGGCATCTCGGTCAGCACCTGGCCCTCCTGGCGATGATTCAGCAGATGCAGTCCGATCACGATGGGGTGACGAGCACGGCGCGATCGCTGATCGAGGTGGTCACTCGCACGCAAACGATATCTTCCCTCGCGATGCACGGAACGCCGCTGCTGAATCTGCTGAGAAGCATTGCGCCGGATGAAGATCACCGGCGCCTGGTTCAGCGTTTGGAAACCATCGTCACTCCGCGCCTGGGTCTCCACGCTCCGTCCAGGGAATTGGTGGCGACACTGAGCGAGCGAGAACTGGACGTACTGCGCCTGATCGAAATTGGGTATTCCAATCGCGCCATCTCTGAATACCTCTTCATCGCGATCCCCACCGTCAAGCGGCACGCCACCAACATCTTCCACAAACTGGGTGCCACCAACCGGACCGACGCCATTCACAAGGCCCGCACGCAAGCGTTGATCTAGCGGCGCGGGAAACAGGCGCCCTTATAGCGGATCTCCTACTCCTTCCCCAACAGGCACGATTACGACCGGCGGCTACGACCTAAGTCGCACGCCGTATGGCTGTCGCTCACAGAAAATCAGAAGGCCGGGGTTCCTCACCCCTGCCCCCAGCGTTTGACCACGACCCAGGTTGGCACCGCATAGGCTGTGCCACCTCAGGCATGGTCCCAGATCACCCCGCCGGTCCGAGGAGGTCCCGATGCTTCATCGATTACTTGTGGTAGTCATGGTCATGAGTCTGGGCCTGGGAGGTGTTGCCACCGCCCAGGAAGCGTCACCGCCCGCGGCCGATGCCGAAGGTCCTGTGAAGGTCACCGGCACATTGAGCGCCAGCAATTTTGTGGCCGCCATCATCTATCAGAGCCCGACCGTTACCCTGATGGATGCATCGGACCAGGTGCCGATCAGCCGAGCCAGCTACGCCGAGAAGAGCGAACAGGTCATCGGCGTCGCGACATCCCCGTTGTTTACGCAGGCTCCGGGAACCTACGAGGTTGCGCTGCCGATTGTGCCCACGGCTTCGCCGTTCGCAATCGCCGAGGGGGCGGAACCGCAGGCAGGGCTGAAAGCCTTCATCCTGGTTGTGGGTTCTAACATCACCAACGACTCCTTCCTCGAAGGGTTCGAGCAATTCGGCATGTCCTCGTTCCTGGTCGATCCGGTCACCGGCTGGTTCGAGCAGGGATCCCTCCTGCTGCATGCCGCCGATGACCAGCAGCAGTTCCCCAGCGCCGCCGGACCCGACGGCCTCTGGTTCACCGCCGACGACGAACTGACCACACTGGAACCCGGTTACACCGTGGTCGACCTGGCGACCGCTGGCACCGCCACGTTTGACCGCTCCACTGCGCCGGTCATGGACACGCGCGAATCAGCGTCCGTGGCGTCTCCCGACTACTCGGACATGTCCTGGGTTGATGCCTTCAACGCCCTGATCGACCGCCTCGCCCAGCGCTACTCCTTCACCGAGGAGCGCGGCATCGACTGGGAAGCCAAGCGAGCCGAGTTCGGGCCGCAGATCCAGGCGGCCCAGAACGCCGACGACCTCACTGCCTATGTCGGGGCGCTCTACCAGTTGGCGGCCAGTGTGCAGGACGCCCATGTCTCGATCATTCCAACCACCCTGGATACGAGGGCGGCCATTCAACAGTACTTCGGCACCCTGGTTGCCAATTACTCCGGTACCGTGGGCGCGATCGGCACGCTCGTCTCCGATTCCGACACTCCCACCACCGGCCCCGGTCAAACCTACCTGATCGCGGCTGTGGGAGACACCGGACCGGCCCATGACGCTGGCTGGACGAAAGGCACCGAGATCGTCTCGATCAACGGGCAGACGATCGCCGAGCGACTGGCGGAGATACCACCGTATCTCTTCGGTTCCAGCATCTCCACTCCGGAAAAAGCCCAGTTGCTGTCGTCCCAGGGACTCCTGCTGTTCCCCGCGGGCGAAACCGTCACCATCGAGTACATCCTGCCTGGCGAAACCGAGGTCAAGTCCGCCGATCTGGTCGCTGGGCCGTACGCGGTCGGCATCGCCGCGCCGGCTCCCGCCACGACACCGGCTCCACTCGAAACATCGAGCTATACCGATGTCGACGGCTACACGGTCATCAAGTGGGCCGACTTCGAAGAGGACATCACCGAGCGCATCGCGGTACTGGAAGCCGCCCTGCTGCACCAGCAAAGCGTGCCAGACTCCAAGGGCATCATTCTCGATCTGCGCGGCAACAGTGGTGGCTGGGCGGCTCTCTACCTCACCATGGCGTCCTACTTCTTCAATGCCGAGCACCCGATGAACGCCCATGTCTTCGACAAATGGTCGTACGACGAGACCACAGGTGGTCTGGTGCGCGAGTATCAGGCGGACTACCTGCTCTCCTCGCCGAAACCCAGTCTCGCCTACACCGGTCCGCTGACCATTCTGGTCGACCAGGCCTGCGGAAGTTCGTGCGAATTCTTCAGCCAGTCGCTGCAGGTGCAGGGGCGTGCCGAAGTGATCGGCCAGTTCGCCACGGCGGGCGCCGGTGGCAACATCGACCAGGCGGTGATGCCTGGTGGCGTGGTCTTCCAGTACACCGTGGGTCAGTACACCTTTGCCGGGACCGATGAGCTCAATCTGGAGGCGAAGGGCGTGCAGCCCGATGTCCGCGTGCCGGTCACGATTGACTCTGCCCTTGCCGGGGCCAGCGGGCAGGACGTGGTACTGGACTTCGCCATTGCCTACCTCAACGGTGGTGGCTCCACCGCTACGCCGGAAGCATCACCAGCAGCCACTCCCGCCGGTTAACGCAACGGCATCATCAAGCCCAGAGCGGAAGCTGGAACAGGTCCAGTTTCCGTTCTGGGCAAACATGACGCTAGAGACAGAAGGTCCGGAGGGAACGAACGGGATCAGACGGAGGCGCGTCGTGCCCGCACGATCGGCACCACCGGGTCGAGCGACTGCCCGTTGGCCGGCTGCTGCTGGATGGTCCGCACCACGTCCATCCCTTCGACCACCTGCCCGAACGCCGCAAAGCCCTGGCCGTCCGGGTTGCGCTGCCCACCGAAGTCGAGCTCGGGCGTATCGCCAATGCAGATGAAGAAGTCGGACACCGCGCTGTCCGGCGTAAACCGGGCCATCGAGATGGTGCCATCGAGATGCTTCAAGCCGGTTTCGCTGGTCCGCTCCAGTGCAATCGGCGCCAGTTGCTCGTCCGACTTGTCCGGATTGATCCCGCCCTGAATCACCTGAATGGCGACCGCATCATTCGGCAGCTTGCTGCTGTCGGCAGTGGGATCGATCCCCTTGCCGATCTTTTCCGCCACCAGGTTGGAGTTGGCATTGTTCTCGGCGGTCACTGTGCGATGAAACCGGCCCCCGTCGTAGAATCCGCCGTCCACGTAGTGCAGGAAGTTCGCGGTCGTACGTGGCGCGTTGGCGGCATCGAGCCGCACCACAATCTCACCAAACGCCGTTTCCAGCACGATATCCACACCCT
>JAEZJB010000407.1 GCA_023415845.1 Chloroflexota bacterium
GTGCGGATACCCATCGCCCGTAGTTCGGCGAACCGCTCGGCAATACCTGGCTTGACGGTGTCCTTGAGCTCGATCACTCCCAGAATCTGGCCACTTTCCATCACGACCAGTGGGGTGGCGCCCTGGGCGGCAATGCGGTCGGTGATTTCAGTCGCCGCGTCACTATGGCCGACCACGCGGAAGACAGCATCGGCCGCGCCCTTGATGGTTTCCGTGTCGCCCAGCCTGACGCCGCTGATACGGGTCTCGGCCGTAAACGGAATCCACTCAGCGTCGGCGTACGCATCGCGGTCTTCGCGGATGCCCTGTTCCTCCGCCAGCGTGACGATGGACTTGCCTTCCGGGGTGTCATCGGCCAGTGAGGAGCGAAGGGCGGCGCGGGCGAGGCGCTCTTCAATCACACCCGGGACCGGCTGGAAGCTGGCCGCCATGCGATTGCCGAAGGTGATGGTGCGGGTCTTGTCCAGCAACAGCACATCGACGTCACCGGCGGCTTCCACAGCACGTCCACTCATCGCCAGCACATTGTGTTGCACCAGGCGATCCATGCCGGCGATGCCGATGGCGGAGAGGAGGGCCCCGATCGTGGTTGGGATGAGCGTAACGAGCAGGGCCACCAGCACGGTGAACGAGACGGGCGTTTTGGCGTACTCGGCAATTGGCGCCAGCGTGATCACCACGATCAGGAAGATGATCGTCAGCCCGGCCAGCAGGATATTGAGGGCGATTTCGTTCGGCGTCTTCTGCCGCTGAGCACCCTCCACGAGCGAAATCAGCCGGTCGAGAAATGTCTTGCCCGGTTCGGCGGTTATCCTCACCTTCAGCCAGTCGGAGACGACCTGGGTGCCGCCGGTCACCGATGACGAGATGTCGGTTCCCGGCTCCTTCAGGACCGGGGCCGATTCGCCGGTGATGGCGGCCTCGGAGACGAAGGCGATGCCCTCGACCACCTCACCATCACTCGGCACCGTATCGCCAGCCTCGACCAGCACGATGTCGCCAACATGGAGGTCGCTCGACGAGCGTTCTTCATACGTCACCGAGGTGGGATCGATCAGGACCCTGGCCCGGGTCTCACTGCGGGTTTTGCGCAGGGTATCGGCCTGGGCCTTGCCGCGCCCCTCGGCCATCGCTTCGGCGAAGTTGGCGAAGATCACCGTGAACCAGAGCCAGACCGTAATCCAGGCCACAAACCAGCGTTGGCCGGACTCGATGGCGAGACCGAGCGAGTCTGCCGTGCCGATCAGGTCGAGGAACAGGATGATGGTGGTGACGGCTGCGCCGAACTCGACCAGCAGCATGACGGGATTCTTCGCCATCTGCCGAGGGTCGAGCTTGCGGAACGACTCCTTGAAGGCCGGCCCGGCGATCCGGGGATCGAACAGGCTGCGTTTGGGTTGACGGCTGGGCGCCCCGGCACCAGACGGCCGGGACATGATGCGCGCGGAAGACGGTCCGTCATCTTCTTCCTCAGCAGGATGAAAGTAAGGCATGGCTGGATTCACCGTATCGTGCAGGGCCTGAGACGCGTCGAAGGGAGGAAGCGCACGAGAGGTCATGGCATCACCCCTTCCGCCGCTGGCTCGATGACGATGTAGTCACCGCCGCCCTGCTCGGACATCTGGAAGGTGACGCCCTCCAGCATGTGACGCTGCTCGACAATTGGGCCTAACGAGTACGCCGGGAAATAGGTCAGGCCACCAACGATCAGGATGACGCCGGCCAGCAAGCCAACCCACAGCGGCCCAGTGGTGGGGAAGGTGCCGGAGGTTTCCTTGAGACGCGGCTTGGCGACGAGGGAGCCGGCCAGGGCGAGGATCGGCACGATCATCAGGAAGCGACCGGCGATCATACCGATCCCGATCGTGGTGTTGTAGAAGGGCGTGTTGGCGCCCAGCCCCGCAAAGGCCGAGCCGTTGTTGGCAGCGCCCGAGGTGAAGGCGTAGAGGATCTCGGAGAACCCGTGCGGACCGGGATTGAAGACGGTGTTGAGGCCATAGCCCGTGACGGCCGCGATTCCGGTAAAGCCGAGGATCGCGAGCGGCAGCACGAGCAGGGTCAGCATCGCCATCTTGATGTCGAACGGCCCGATCTTCTTGCCAAGGTACTCCGGCGTGCGCCCAACCATCAGGCCCGCCACGAAGACGGCCAGCACGGCGAAGACAAGCATGCCGTAGAGCCCAGCACCAACCCCGCCAAAGACGATCTCGCCGAGCGCCATCGCCAGCAGCGGAATCATGCCGCCGATCGGCGTGAACGAATCGTGCATCGCAATCACGGCGCCACACGACGCGGCGGTGGTGATGACGGCGAACAGGGACGAGGTAGAGATGCCGAAGCGGATCTCCTTGCCTTCCATGTTGCCGCCAGGGGTGGAGAACCCATTGAATGTTGAGGCCGGGTCGACGCCCAACGACGTGAGGATGGTGTTGCCGTGTTGCTCGGCAATGGTGGTAACCACGACACCAGCCACGAAGAGGAGGCTCATGGTGGCGAAGATGGCACAGCCCTGGCGGATGTTGCCCACCATGCGACCGAACATGACCGTGAGGCCGGCCGGGATGAGGAAGATCGAAAACATCTGCACGAAGTTGGTGAGGGGTGTCGGGTTCTCGAACGGGTGGGCGGAGTTGGCATTGAAGAAGCCGCCGCCATTGGTGCCCAGCATCTTGATCGCTTCCTGGGAAGCTACTGGCCCCATGGCGATCTGCTGGATGAATCCGGTCGGACCGGTGGCATCGACGTAGGCCGAGAGATTCTGGGGCACGCCACGTGCGACGAAGAAGAGTGCCATTACGATCGAGATGGGCAACAGCAGGTAGAGAATGGAGCGAGTGAGATCGACCCAGAAATTGCCGATCGATGTGCCCGAGCGGCGCGCAAAAGCTCGGATCAGGGCGACGGCGATGGCCATGCCCGTGGCCGCCGAGACGAAGTTCTGGACCGTCTGGCCAGCCATCTGGGTAAAGTAGCTCATGGTGGTTTCACCACTGTAGCCCTGCCAGTTGGTGTTGGTCACGAACGAAATGGCGGTGTTGAACGCCGAACGCGGCTCGACGGCCGGCAGGTCCTGCGGGTTCCACGGCAACACGTGCTGGAATCGCTGGATCAGGTAGAGCAGGACGAAGCCGGCAAGATTGAAGAGCAGCAGGGCGGCGGCATAGACCTGCCAGCGCATTTCCCGCCGCTCATCAACTCCGGCCAGCCGGTAGATCCCGCGTTCAACCGGAGCCAGGACGCGAGCCAGCGGATGACGCTCACCAGCAAACACCATTTGCAGGTAAGCGCTGAAGGGCCAGCTGACCAATGCCAGCAGACCCAGAAACACGATCAATTGCACAACTGCGAGTGTTGACACCGTACTCCCCTCCGCCCCGGCGATTTCCAGCCCGAGGCACGGGATTGACTAGAACCGCTCCGGACGGAGCAGCGCGTACACCAGATAGGCCAGCAAGACGCCCCCCAGCACGAGGAGGATCCATTCACCGCTGCTCATCGCGACACCTCATCGACCGGCACGGTGGCCGGTGCGGTTTCCTGGGAGTCCTTGAGGCGCTCGCAGAGGGTGATGTAGGCAAGGCAGGCAATGAACAGCCCGATGCCCAATCCGATCATGACGATGTCCCACATCTCACGTGCCCTTTTCCTGCGCCGTCATGGCGTCGTTGCGGTTTGAGGTTGCGTCCACATGGCGGCGCTCGATGTCGTCGACCATGCGGCGCAACGATTCGATGGGAAACGGCTTGTTCAACACGCCGACTGGCTGGAATTCGTGAACCCGGGTCAGGCTGGGCTGAATGGCCGAGATCACGATGGCCGGGGGACTGCGCTGCCCTTTCAGCGCGAGCGAGCGCAGCAGATCCCAACCGGTGGCGTCCGGCAGGTTGACATCCAGAACGAGCAGATCCATGGCAAGGGCAGCCAGGGCGGCTTCGGCCAGCTCGACCGAGTCCACCTCGGTCACGTCGTGACCCCAGGCCTCCAGCGAGCGCGCCAGTGCCCTCCGCACGTGGACTTCGTCCTCGAGCAACAACACATTCACCATCAGGCCTCTCCAATCGACGTCGTCGCGCGTATCGCCCCGATTGCGGGGGCAGATCAGCGACCTGGAGAGACTAGTGACCGGCGCATCAGGGCGGCGTTAGGAACAGCGTGGGTGAGATCAGAATCCTGTTAGAAAGGCGCTTCGGCATCAGCCTGAGCTGGAACGCCACGGGTTTCAGACAGGCGAAACCGCCGGCCGGAATATCCTGTGTGGCCTGGATAGGCATGGCGGTCTTGTCTCAGGGGCGGAGACGGTACCCAACACCAGGTTCGGTCAGGATCAGGGTGGGCTCGTGCGGATCGCGTTCGAGCTTGCGGCGCAGGTAATTTATGTAGACGCGCAACTGCTGGGAATTTTCGCTGGCGTATCCACCCCAGACTTTTTCGAGCAGCGCGCGATGCGTCATGACCTTGCCAGCGTTGGTCGCCAGCACAGCCAGCAGGTCGAATTCGGTGGGGGTGAGATGCACTTCCTGGCCATCCACGGTCACGACGTGCCGAGCAAGGTCGACGGAGACATGCTGGGCGGTGATGACGTTGTCGCGCAGCGGTGACGACCGGCGGAGAACTGCGCGGAGCCTGGCGAGCAGTTCGTCGATGCCGAA
>JAEZJB010000462.1 GCA_023415845.1 Chloroflexota bacterium
CCGCTGACCTCGGAGTGGATGGAAACCATCGACGATGAGTTGACGGCCGGTGCGATGGATTTCATCGCTCGCGCCCACGAGGTCGACCAGCCCTTCTTCCTCTGGTTCTGTCCCACCCGCATGCACATCTTCACCCGCCTCAAGCCGGAGGCCGAGGGCGTCACTGGGCTGGGTGTCCAGGCCGACGGCATGGTCGAGCACGATGGGCATGTCGGCCAGTTGCTCGATCAGCTTGACGAGCTCGGAATCGCCGACAACACGATCGTGCTCTACCTCACCGATAACGGTGCCCAGATCTTCACCTGGCCAGACGGCAACATGACCCCCTTCCGCGGCGAGAAGAACAGCAACTGGGAAGGCGCCTACCGTATCCCGATGCTGGTCCGCTGGCCCGAGCGCATTGCCCCACGTCGCCTCACCAACCAGGTCATGTCACTCCAGGACTGGTTTCCCACTCTCGCCGCAGCGGCCGGTGTCCCACAGATCAGGGAACGGTTGCTTGAGGGCTTCGAAATCGGCGACCGGATATACACTGCCCACCTCGACGGCTTTAACCAGATGGCCCTCGTCACCGAGGGCGAGCCGTCGCAACGGCTTGCGTTCTTCTATTTCAACGAGATGGGTGGCCTGGTCGGCGTGCGCATCGATCGCTGGAAGTTCGTCCGCCAGGAGCAGGATGCCGTCGGCATCGATATCTGGCTCGAACCATTCGAGGAACTTCGCGGCTCGAAGATCGTCGACCTGCGCGGCGATCCGTTCGAACGTGCCCTGGTTGAGAGCCCCAACTACGACCAGTGGATGCTCGAGCGCACCTTCCTGCTCCAGCAGGTGCCGGTCGCGGTCCAGCGCTTCATGTCGACGTTCGAGGAGTTCCCCGCCCGGCCCGGAGCTTAGGCACCCGGCATTGCAGGTCGATGAGAACACGATGGCCCGGTGCTCCAGTCAGCACTAGGCCATCGTCATTTCAATGAATCCCCGCGGTGGGCCTTCCGCCTAAAGCCTGCAGAGCCCATTCACGGCTGCCCAGTAGGCCTCGTCCGGCTCCCGGAACGATTCCCCTGCCGGACTCGCGCAGCCAAGGCCGTTCTCGATCGGGTCGCCCGCCGCCGTGATTTCCCTCACGCTCCAGACGAACACCGGTTCCCCCAGGTCGCCGTTGGGATACCGCTTGGCAATGGTCACCAGGAACCGGTGGCCGTTGCTCGGCGTCCGCAGCGCCACCTCTCCCAGCATGCGCCGGTCCTTCAATTGCCGCACCGGCTCCAGCGCGAGTTCGGTCATGTGCACGGCAATACGATCGAAACAGTCAACCATGAAGAGTTCTCGATATCCGTGAGGGGCCAGGCGTGGACGAGTGCCGCCCACCGTTGCTGAACCAAGTGTACCCACGCCGCACTCCGGTCTGCCCCACCCGTTTGTGCGTTGCAGGTGCCCGCGAGTGGCTCGTAGAATCACTCAATCGACCCGGCGCCCAGGGCTGGCTGACGCCGTGCTAGCGTCGCCCTCCTTCCCCACCGATTTCCCCGGTCGCCCAACCACAAGGACAACACTCGTGCAGGTCACGTTCCTCGGCCATGCTGGCATGTATATCGAAACGAAGTTCGGCTCGATCCTCTGCGATCCCGTCTTCAATTCGTCCTACTTCGGTTCCTGGTGGGTCTATCCTGCCAACGACCAGCTGGACTTCTCTCCCTACGTGAACCCCGATTTCCTCTTCCTGTCGCACACGCACCTCGACCATTTCGATGTGAAGTTCCTCACTGAGCACGTCAGCAAGGACACCACTGTCCTCCTGCCCGATCACCCCCTCGGGCTGGTCGAGAAGTGGTTGCGCAAGCTTGGTTTCACGAAGTTCATCCAGTCTCGCAACGGGGAAACCTTCGACGCCAACGGCCTCAAGGTGCTGATTACGTCCCTCGTCGCCCCCGCCGATGGTCCATTGGGTGACTCCGGGCTCTCCATCGACGATGGCGAGGTCAAGCTCTTCAACCAGAACGATTCGCGCCCGGTGCATTTCGAAGCACTGGAGGCCTTCGGGCCGTACGATGTCCACTTCCTCCAGTATTCCGGGGCGATCTGGTATCCGATGGTCTACCGCTTCCCGCAGAAGATGAAGGACGCTCTTTCATCCAAGAAGCGCACCACCCAGATGGAACGTGCGTTGCGCTATGCGAAGCAGATTGGCGCTCCTCACATCGTGCCCAGCGCTGGACCTCCCTGCTTCATCGACGATGCGCTGCTGCATCTCAATGACTTCGACCGTGATCCAAACAACATCTTCCCCGATGCCACGGTCTTCCTCGAACTCGTTGACGACGTGGACTGGACGCAGGGCCACCTGATGGTGCCGGGTTCGGTCATGACCATCGAGCCCGGTGCGAAGGTTTCGGTCACCCATCCCGTCTCCGATGAGGAGGTGATGGCCATGTTCACCGACAAGCGTGGCCATGTCATGGCGCTCAAGGAGCGGAAGCAGGCGGAGCTCGACGAGATCCTCGCCTCCCTGCCGCGTGGCGAGGTCGACATCTTCCCCGCCCTCAAGGAGTGGTTCGAACCCCTCTTGGCTGTCGCCGACCAGACTTGTCTTGGCATTGACGACTGCCTGCTGATGGACCTTGGCGATGGCGGTCAGATCGTGATCGACTTCGTCAATCGCGAGGTCCGCGAATGGGATGGTGTTTCGCCCAATCGCTACGTCTTTCATATCGACCGTTCCCTGGTCGAGTACTGCATCATCAACCACGAAGAAGACTGGGTGAACTACATCTTCCTCTCCTGCCGCTTCGAAGCCGAGCGGAAAGGAACCTACAATGAGTTCCTCTACTCGTTCTTCAAGCTGCTGTCACTTGAGCGCGTGCAGTATGCCGAGGGCTACTACGTCGAGCAGCACCACGAGCAGCAGACGTTCGAATGCGAGGGCTACATGATCCAGCGCCGCTGCCCCCACCTCAAGGCCGACCTCGAACGCTTCGGTGAGGTCGACAACGGGATCCTCACCTGCACGCTCCACGGCTGGCAGTTCGAGCTTGCGACCGGTCGCTGCCTCACCATGGATGACAAGAAGCTTTATTCGAAGAAGATCGAAGCCGACGCCATGGCGGTGACGGCCGGTGAGTAGCCCCCTCGACCAGGCAGTCGGTCACCTCAGGCTGCACCACATCGGCATCGTCGTCGACGACCTCGATGAGGCCGCTGGCAATTACGAGCGCGTCGGGTTTGGCGAGGGCGACCGCTTTTCCGTTCCCGAGCAGGGCATTGAGGCGATCGTCTATCGTGCCGGACCGGGCTATATGGAGCTCATTCGCCCCACCGATCCAGAAGGTGCCATTGGTCGCTACCTCGCCAAACGCGGTCCCGGCACGCATCACGTCGCCTATGCCGTGGACGATATTGCCGGCACCCTCGACCGCCTCAGGGCCGCCGGGGTTCGCCTGATCGACGACACTCCGCGCGAGGGCACCCACGGGTGGCAGATTGCCTTCATCCACCCGGAATCCTGCAACGGCGTCCTCACTGAACTCGTCCAGGAATAATTCGGACCCTCTTTTCGCTTCGATCGCCTTTGTCTCTGCCCGGTCCACCTGAACGGTGACCGGGCAGAGTCGATGATTGGACCAAATTTCGGTCTGGACAGCAGTTTGGCGCGACCGGCGATTCCATCCCGCTCGTCAGGGCGTGGCCTGGTGCCGGCTGAGCGTAGCCGGCGTTTCGAGCCGCGGGAGCTTCTCCGGATTTCGCACGTAATACATCGCCCCGATCCGGTCACCGTCAAGGCGAAGCGTGATGACCCCGTCGGTCTCACCATTGATCCGCACCACCACTGCTGGCTGCCCATTGACCGTCAGCAATGTGCCCGAGATTGCCCCCTCGTTCTTCTGCATCACCCCGATGAAGAAGCGAGCCACCCGCTCTGCCCCAATAATCGGCCGCAGCACGGCTGGCTTGATGCCGCCACCGTCGCCGACCAGCACGGCATCTGCCGTAAACACGTCCACCACGCGCCGCAGGTCACCCGATTCCAGGGCTGACTGAAACGACGCGAGTGCGGCGGCCGTCTCGTCCGCATTCACTGCCTGTCGCGGTTTCCACGCCTCCACGTGGAGCCGTGCCCGCCATGCGATCTGCCTGGTGGTCGCCGGGCTCCGCTCAATCGTCGCCGCGATCTGGTCGTAATCAACATCGAAGACCTCGCGCAGCACGAACACGGTTCGTTCCACCGGCGAGAGGGTTTCCAGCACCACC
>JAEZJB010000066.1 GCA_023415845.1 Chloroflexota bacterium
CATCGCGGTGTCTGAAGCCGCACGCGCCCTGCGCGCCGAGGGGATCGACGTGATCGACCTTGGCGGTGGTGATCCGGACTTCATCACGCCGCAGCACATCCGGGACGCGGCGATCGCGGCGATGAACAGCGGCGACACCCACTACGTCGGTGGAGCCGGGACACCGGAGTTTCGCAAGGCGATCTCGAACAAGTTGCAGCAAGACAACCGGATCGTCGCTCACCACAATGGTGAGATCCTGGTGACGCCGGGCGGAAAGTTCGCCCTGTTCCTGGCGGCCCAGGCGTTCGTGGAGCCCGGCGTGGACGTGATGGTGCTCGAGCCGGCGTGGGTGTCGTACGTGCCGATCGTGGAACTGGCCGGCGGCACGGCGGTGCGCGTTGGGCTGGACCCGAACGACAACTTCCGGGTGACACGAGAGATCCTTGAAGCTCACGTCACTCCGAACACCCGGATCATCCTGCTCAACTCGCCGAACAACCCGACCGGGCGCGTGATGACGCGCGAGGAGGCGGAAGCGATCGCCTCGTTTGCCAACCAGCACGATCTGATGGTCTGGACCGACGAGATGTACGAAAAGATCGTCTATGACGGTCGGGAGCATCTCAGCCTGGCGACGTTCCCCGGGATGGTCGAGCGGACACTGACGTTCAACGGACTCTCCAAGGCGTACGCGATGACCGGCTGGCGGCTGGGATACGTTGCGGGCCCGAAGGCGTTCATTTCGCAACTGGGAGTGGTGAACAGCCACGCCACGACGTGTGCAACGTCATTCGCGCAGGCCGGTGGCACTGCCGCGCTGACCGGGCCGCAGGATGTCATTCGGGAAATGGTTTCGGCCTGGGACCGGCGGCGACACCTGATTACGGACGGTATCAACAGCATCCAGGGACTGAAGACGAATCTCGTCGAAGGTGCGTTCTATTCGTTCGTCGATGCGCGAGAGATCGAACCGGACTCGGTCAAGCTGGCCGACCGCATCCTGAAGGAGGTCCACGTCGGCGTAGTGCCGGGGTTGGCATTCGGGAATTCGGGCGAGGGGCACTTCCGCCTGTCGTTCGCGACCAGCGACGACGAACTCAACCGAACCGTCGAGCGGCTGGGCAAGATGTTCGGGTACCGGTAGGTTCCGGAATTGCGTTTGCGATCTTCCATCATCATGAGTCATGCAGGAGTGGTCAATGTCGGCTGAGCAGCGTCTGATTGAACTCGGGATCGAATTACCGGAGCCGGTATCGCCCGCCGCCAACTACGTGCGGTATCAACTCATCGGAAACCAGTTGTGGATTTCGGGCACCGGCCCAGCAGACGACATGCCGACAGGCAAGGTCGACTCGGAAGTCAGCATCGATGAGGCCTACCAGGTCGCCCGCTCGGTGGGTTTGCAGATCCTGGCGACGGCCAAGGCTGCGCTCGGATCGCTCGACCGGATCACCGGCACGATCAAG
This sequence comes from Chloroflexota bacterium, assembly GCA_023415845.1. Lineage (GTDB taxonomy): Bacteria > Chloroflexota > Chloroflexia > Thermomicrobiales > UBA6265 > JACCYX01. The sequence goes on from JAEZJB010000066.1 coordinate 1,449, forward strand.
GTGCTGGGGATGGTAAACAGTGACCCCAACTTCCAACGGCACCCCCTGGTGATCAATGGGTGTTCGGACCTGCTGGTCGAAGTGCTTGGCGAAGCGGGGCGTCACACCCGGTCTGCGGTAGGATTTGCCTCGCTGCCCAACTCAATCAGTGTGGAGATTGAAGCAGCCTTTGTGGTGGAATAGGCGCCACAGCGAATCTCCCCGGGATTCGCCAGAGAATCGGACCTCGGTCTCGCCCTCATGACGCGCGACTGATCCAGACGAACCGCCTGCCTGCCCACGACACGCGCAGCGACGACACAAAGGAGTTTTTGCCCCCATGGACAAGAAGCCGATCCCCGTTACCAGGGAGGGTCACGCCCGGCTGACCGAAGAACTCCGCGAGTTGGTGGAAGTCAAGCGACCAGAGATCGTGGCAGCCGTCGCCGAGGCGCGATCGCATGGTGACCTGCGTGAGAACGCGGCCTACGACGCGGCACGGCAGGACCAGGCGATGATCGAGAAGCGCATCGCCGAGCTGGAAGGCATGCTGCGGAACGCGGTGGTGCTGGATGACGGCGAAACGTCGAAGTCGGGCGTGATTGGCGTCGGCAGCAAGGTGACCGTCGACTTCGGTGGCGAAGAAGAGGTGTATACGCTCGTCGGAGCCATCGAAGCGAAGCCATCGCAAAACCTGATCTCGACCGAGTCGCCGATTGGCAAGGCACTGCGTGGAAAGCGAGCCGGTGACACCACGGTAGTGGAAACGCCAGGCGGCTCGACTACCGTGACCATCAAAGCCGTTGGATAACATCCGGCGCTCGATCAGGCGGGTGCTGCCTGGCAAACAGCAGCTTGACGTGGTCGGACGATCAGTCCGCCATCCGCTCTGGTGGCTACCGGATCCTGTCGCAAACCAGGACGAAGCGTACCGGCGCATCTGGCAGAATCTCCGCTCCCTGTCGGAGACTGCCGATGGCCGACACGACAACGAAGCATGGCGAAGTCACACCGGACACTTCGCCATGTGTTGTGTCCGGGTGCCGATCGGCGCGATGAGTCCCGCCTTCGACGACCTGCGTGCGGCGTTGACGCAGTTTCCATTCGTGCGCCTGCACCCCGATACCTTCCTGCACATTCCGCTGCAGGAGATTGGATACCTGGTGAAGGATCCCGAGCGGCGGGACGAACTCTCGGAAACGCAACTCGAAGAATTCATTGGCCTGGCGGCGCGGCCACTGCTCGATTTTCCCGTGTTTCCGATCGAGCTGGGGCCGGTGAACTCATTCGCTGATGCCGCGTTCCTCGATGTCAACGACAATGGCTGGCTCTCGCGGATTCATCGGCGACTGATGGATTTTTCCACCGTTCCGCCGAGCACCAGGTATCCGTATGTACCGCACATGACCATCGCCCATTACGACCGGGTGGCACCGATCGGCAACCTGCCGGCGGTGCTGGCGGAGTGGCGCGACCAGATGCTTGGTTCGTTCGAGGCGCGGCAGGTCGATGTTGTGCTGCTCGATACGCGGGAGACATTCCCACCGTTCGAGCTGGCGCACTCGTTTCCGCTTGGTACCACTCGCGCGACTGGCGAGATACCGACGCGGCCGAGTCCCGGCGCTGAGCATATCGGGGTGCATACGGTGTAGTGCCTCGCCGGTCAGAACGGTAATTGATGCACTTGCCCGGCGTCATCGGCATATGGATTCACGAAGAGAGATCAAAGAGGACGACGGCTGGAGATATCTCCGGCCGTCGTCTATCCATTCCTGCGCAAGTTGGAAACTAGCTCGAGACCGCAGCGGCAACGGCATCACCGAAGGAGGACGTGGTTGCCGAGCCATTGAGCAAGTCAGGCGTGGTGATGCCAGCGGCGATTGTGGAAAGCGTGGCGTCCTCGACCGCTGCTGCCTCAGTCGCCAGGCCAAGCGACGTGCGGAGCATCATGGCGGCAGAGAGGATCATACCTACCGGGTTGGCCTTGCCCTGGCCGGCGATGTCAGGCGCGCTGCCATGGATGGGCTCGTAAAGTCCCGGTCGCCGGCCAGATGACCCGGGAGCGCCGAGGCTGGCAGATGGCAGGACACCAATGGACCCGCCCAGCACCGAGGCCTCGTCGGTGAGGATGTCGCCGAACATGTTCTCGGTGACGATCACGTCGTAGCTGGAAGGTGACTGGATGAGCTTCATCGTCATCGCATCGACCAGCATGTGCTCGAGGGTCACGTCCTGATAGTCTTTGGCGACCTCGGTCACGATGGAGCGCCAGAGTCTGGAGGACGAGAGCACGTTGGCCTTGTCCACGCTGGTGACCTTGCCCTTGCGGTCGCGGGCGAGATCGAACGCGAGGCGAGCAATGCGCTCGATTTCGTGTTCGCGATAGATGAGCGTGTCAACCGCCACTCGACCGCGCCGTTCACGCCACTGCTTCGATGGCCAGCCGAAATAGAGACCGCCGGTCAACTCACGCACAACCAGCACATCGGTGCCAGCCAGAACCTTCGGCTTGATCGGGGTCGCATCGAGGAGGGCATCCATCACCTTGACGGGACGAAGATTGGCATAAAGACCGAGGGACTTGCGAATCTTGAGCAGCCCCTGCTCTGGACGAACCTTCGCAGTTGGGTTGTCCCACATTGGTCCGCCGACTGCGCCGAGCAAAATGGCATCCGCAGCGCGCGCCGCGTCGACATCCTCGTCACGAAGCGCGGTGCCGTAGGCATCGATCGCGCAACCGCCGATCAACAGGTCGTTGTAGACGAGCGTGTGGCCGAAGCGGCCTGCCACGGCATCGAGCACCTTGCGGGCTTCGGCGACAACGTCCGGCCCCACGCCGTCACCGGCGAAAACGGCAATGGTCGCGGTCACTGGTGTCTGCTGGTCGGTCATGTTCCGCTTGATCTCCTGTTCTTGGGCGGCAACTCGGGGGACGGCTGGGTGCCTCGCGGGATGGACGTGCCGCGATCAGGCCGAGACGGGATCGGGATGGTTCACGCGCGGTTTCCACTCGGGGCGCGTGGACTCGAACTCGGTGATGTCCGCTTCGTGCGTCAGCGTGAGCCCGATATCGTCGAGGCCGTTGACGAGGCGGTACTGGGTGAAGTCGTCCAGTGGGAAGGTGGTTTCGAGGCCAACGGCGGGCGCCGAAACCGTTCGCTTTTCAACGTCGACAATCACCTCAAGGAACGGAACCTCGGCAGCCGCTTCAAGTAACTGGGCGCCAAAGTCGTCCGGGACCAGGACTGGTACGAGACCCGCCTTGGTGGCGTTGTTGCGGAAGATATCGCCGAACTTCGGCGACACCACGGCCTTGAATCCATAGTCCATCAGGGCCCAGACGGCGTGTTCTCGGGAGGAACCGGTGCCAAAGTTTGGACCGGCAACCAGCACGGATCCGCCTTCGAACTCGGGTCGGTTGAGGACGAAGTTGGGATCACTTTCCCGCCAGGCGGCGAACAAACCTTCGCCGAAGCCGGTCCGCTCGACGCGCTTCAGGTAGACGGCCGGAATGATCTGGTCGGTGTCGACATCACTTCGTTCAAGAGGAACGGCACGTCCCTCGATCTTCTTGACGGCTTCCATGGCCAGAATCCTTCCTTACAGATCCGCCGGAGTGGCGAAGGTGCCGACGATCGCGGTAGCTGCAGCGACCTGGGGCGAGACAAGGTGCGTGCGGCCTCCCTTGCCCTGACGGCCCTCGAAGTTGCGATTGCTGGTACTGGCGCAGCGCTCGCCAGGGCTCAGCTGGTCAGGGTTCATGCCAAGGCACATCGAACATCCGGCGGACCGCCACTCGAAACCGGCGTCGGCGAAGATGCGATCGAGTCCTTCCTGTTCCGCCTGCGCCTTCACGCGCATCGAACCTGGCACGACCATGCCGCGGACACCATTGGCGATCCGGCGACCGGCGAGGATATCGGCGGCGGCACGAAGGTCTTCGATGCGGCTATTGGTGCAGGAGCCAATGAAGACCGTATCGACCGGAATCTCGCGCATGGGCGTGCCGGCCTGAAGATTCATATAGCGCAGGGCGCGAGCTGCAGCCTCTCGCTCGTTGGGATTGGCGAACTGGTCGGGATCGGGGACCACCGCATCTATCGAAACCACCTGGCCCGGATTGGTTCCCCACGAGACGAACGGAGAAAGCGCGCTGCCATCAAGGATGACTTCCCGATCAAACTCGGCGCCTTCATCCGTGGGAAGTGAGCGCCAGTAATCAAGGGCGGCCTCCCAATCCTTCCCCTTCGGCGCAAACTCCTTGCCCTCGATGTAGGCAAAGGTCTTGTCGTCGGGGGCGATCATGCCGGCCTTGGGCCCACCCTCGATCGACATGTTGCAGATGGTCATCCGACCTTCCATCGACAGGTCGCGAATGACCGAACCTCGATACTCGACGATGTTGCCCTGACCGCCACCCGTGCCGATGCGGCCGATGATAGCCAGGATGACATCCTTGGCAGTGACGCCATCTTGCAGGGTGCCGTCGACAGTAATCGCCATTTTCTGGGGGCAGTTCTGCGGCAGGGTCTGAGTGGCAAGGACGTGCTCGACCTCGCTGGTGCCAATCCCGAACGCAAGCGCACCGAAGGCGCCGTGCGTTGACGTGTGGCTGTCACCACAGACGATGGTGGAGCCAGGCTGCGTGAGACCGAACTCGGGACCGATGACGTGCACGATGCCCTGGCCGGGATCACCCATCGGGTGCAGGCGAATGCCGAACTCCCGGCAGTTCTCGGAAAGCTTGCGCACCTGGGTCGCCGAAATTGGATCGGCAATCGGCTGGTTGATGTTCACCGTGGGCACGTTGTGGTCGGCAGTCGCGATGGTGAGGTCAGGGCGGCGAACCGGCCGACCGGCCATGCGGAGACCGTCGAATGCCTGAGGCGACGTCACCTCATGGACCAAATGCAAATCGATATAGAGCAGGTCCGGCTCACCGGGAGCGGAGCGGACGACGTGTTGCTCCCAGACCTTGTCCGACAGCGTTTTGGGGGACGACACAGAAGCCTCCAACGTGATGAAACAACCAATGGGACAGCGGAGACCCGGCCGAACGGCTACGGGCGCCGGCCAGCAAGAATGGCGAGCTCGAGGGCCTTGAAGGGTACGTCAACGTCGACGAAGCCAATCTCTCGCCACCATTCACACTGCAATTCGAGCGGTGCCAGGATGTTGGTGTCGGCATCCTGACGCTTGTGAAAGGCTCTCTCGACATCTTCGCGCGTGCTGGCATCGGTGACAACATGGTGAATGCGATCGATGAGCAATCCCTGGAACGCTGCCTCATAGCGATCATTCACCGATTTGACGTGCTCGAGATTGATGAACCACCCGCCACTGACCAGCATTTCGAAAACTTCGGCGTACAGCGAGAACTTCCGCTCATCAGGCAAATGGTGGATGGCATAGCGCGAGATGACCAGATCGAACGGACCGATTGCGTCCACCGAGGCGCGCCAGTCGCTCGTCAACAAGTCGCCATCGATCGTGGTGACATCCAGCGATGTGGCGGCAAACCGTTGTCGAGCCATCTCCAGCATCGGCGGCGAGAAGTCGACGAGCACCGCCTTCTCGACTGGAAATTGATCGACGATGGCCTGGGCCGCGATACCATCCCCACACCCAAGGTCGAGGATTCGGCGGGGTTCGGCACCGTGGGCCCGCAGGACGCGGGCCACGATGTCGAACTGGGCATCGACGAACGGGATGCCCTGCCGTGAGAGTCCATACGAGTCGACCGTGTCGGCGCGCTGCCAGATCACGTCCTTCCGGGCTGATGACTCAACCATCCGGACTACGTCCAGCGGGAGGTGGAGGACCCCATCAGCACGGTATCGGGCCGTGACTGGACGTACTGGCCAAGGGCGGCAAGATAGGCGCGAGCGCTGGCCTCAACGATATCGGTAGCGAGGCCGTGGCCCGTATAGATATCGCCGTTGACCTTAATGCGGACGTGGACCTGGCCCTGGGCGTCTTCGCCGGGGGTGACGGCCTCGACATGGTAGTAGGTCAACTCGTTGTCGACCTGAATGACGGAGTCGATGGCCGTGAAGAGGGCATTGACGGGGCCGTTGCCCTCAGCATCGCCGGCAAATTCCTCGCCGTCGCGACCGATGACCACGCTAGCCGTGGCCGCACCACCAGTGCCGATGTTGGCGTTCCAGCGAACGAGCTGGAGGGGGGCGGATTCGACGGCAAGCTCGTCAGTCACCAGGGCGGTGATGTCGGCGCCGGTCACGTTCTTCTTGCGGTCAGCGAGATCCAGGAACCGATGATAGACCGAATCGACCCGATCATCCTCGACCTTGAGGCCAAGCTCCTTCAGGGCGTTGCGGAATCCGGCGCGGCCCGAGTGCTTGCCGAGCACCAGCTTGGTGCCCTCCCACCCAACATCTTCCGGGGTCATGATCTCGTACGTCTGCCGATTCTTGAGCATGCCGTCCTGGTGAATGCCAGCTTCGTGGGCGAAGGCATTGGCGCCAACAATCGCCTTGTTCACCTGCACGGCCACACCGGTCAATGAAGAGACCAGGCGACTGGTGGGCACGAGCCGCTGGGTTTCAACCCGCGTCCAGGCATTACTGAACTGCTCGCCACGGGTGGCCAGCCCCATGACAACTTCCTCCAGCGCGGTGTTGCCGGCGCGTTCGCCAATGCCATTGATGGTCACTTCGACCTGCCGGGCACCGGCGCCAACCGCCGCCAGCGTATTGGCCGTACCCATACCAAGGTCGTCATGGCAATGGACCGAGATGATGCAGTTCTCAATGCCTTCGACGTTGTTTTTCAGGTGTTGAATTAGCGCAATGAACTCGGCGGGTGTGGTGTAGCCAACCGTATCAGGGACATTCAGCGTCGTGGCACCGGCCTTGATGGCGGTGGAAAAGACCTGGACCAGGTAGTCCGGATCGGACCGGGTTGCGTCCTCACAAGAGAACTCGACATCGGCGACCAGGTTGCGGGCCAGCGCGACGGACTGCGCCACACGCTCGAGCACCTGCTCGCGGGTCATCCGCAGCTTGTATTCGAGATGGATGTCCGAGGTAGCGATGAACGTGTGGATGCGCGGGTTCTCGGCCTCGCGAACGGCCTGCGCAGCGCGTTCGATATCGTGCTGATTTGCCCGGGCAAGCCCAGCGACAGTGACGCCCTTGACCCGGTTGGCAATGCTTCGTACCGCTTCGAAGTCGCCTGGTGAAGCAGCAGGGAACCCAGCTTCGATCACGTCGACCTTCAGCGCGACGAGGGCATCGGCCACTTCCAGCTTCTCGTCGGCTGTAAGCGTCGCCCCTGGCGACTGCTCGCCATCGCGGAGGGTGGTGTCGAATACAACAACGCGCGAGGCTGGATCCTGTACTACGTCATTTACCCGGTCGGTCATGTCCTGTCTCTCATTTCGTCGTGAGGGCGTCGACCCGGGCGGGCCGGGAACAGGGAGGCAACCCCCTTGTTCCCGGCGCCGCCAGGAGCCTAGCTGCGGCGGGCTGCCGCTTCGTCGCGAGCGGCCTTACCGCTCTTGAGCCACGGCATCATGCCGCGCAGCTGGGCGCCAACCTGCTCGATGCCGTGGGTGGTTTCGGCCTCGCGGCGGGCGAGGAAGTTCTTGCGACCCGATTCGTTCTCGGCGATCCAGTCGGCCGCGAAGGAGCCGTCCTGAATGCGGCCAAGAATGTTCTTCATCGCTACCTTGGTGTCGGCAGTGATGACCTGAGGGCCGGCATAGTAGTCACCCCACTCGGCAGTGTCGGAAACCACTTCCCGCATGTGCGAGAGGCCGCCCTCGTAAATAAGGTCGACGATTAGCTTGAGTTCGTGGAGGCACTCGAAGTAGGCGCTCTCCGGCTCGTAGCCGGCCTCGACGAGGGTTTCGTAACCAGCGGTGATCAGGGCTGCGACACCGCCGCAAAGCACGGCCTGCTCGCCGAAAAGGTCGGTTTCGGTCTCTTCCTTGAACGTGGTCTCGAGCACACCGGCGCTGAGCGAGCCGATACCGCGAGCATAGGCAAGCGCCTGCTCCTTGGCGTGACCGCTGGCATCCTGGTGAACGGCGACGAGCGCCGGCACGCCGACACCTTCCTCATAGAGCTCGCGCACGCGCTGCCCCGGGGCCTTCGGCGCGATCATGGTGACATCGATGTTGGCGGGCGGGACGATCTGTCCGAAGTGGATCGAGAAGCCGTGGGCGAACATGAGCGTCTTGCCCTCAGTGAGGTAGGGCTCGATCGACTCGGTGTAGATCGCCTTCTGCAGGTGGTCGGGCACCAGCACCATGATGACGTCAGCCTGCTTTGCGGCATCGGCGACGGAGGCGACCTTCAGGCCTTCGGCCTCGGCCTTGGCGCGACTCTTGCTGCCCTCGTGCAAACCGACGATGACGCTGAGGCCCGAGTCACGCAGGTTAAGGGCGTGGGCATGTCCCTGAGCGCCATAGCCGATGATGGCGATGGTCTTGTCCTGCAAAGGACCAAGGGTTGCATCGTTCTCGTAGTAGATCACAGCCGGCATCTGGTGTTGTCCTCCTGGGGCGGCACCGCCACCCTGCCTGACGATGACCGCACGTCGGCCATCGGTTTATCCATCCGCCCGAAGAGCGGGATCGATAGCAATGAAACGCGAAACGGGAGCACCGAGGGGTGCTCCCGTCGCTGGGGTCAGTCGGCGGCTACGATCGAGCCGTCGGCAATACGTTCTACGCGTCCCTGGCGGTTCTGGGACGAGCCACGCGACATGGCAATCTTGCCACTGCGGGCCATCTCACGAATGCCAAAAATGCGCATCATGGTCAGGAACGAATCGATGTGATCTTCCGAGCCGGTGGCCTGGATCATCAGGGTCGTAGGCGTCGCGTCGAGGATGCGGGCGCTGTAGATCTCCGCAATCTGGATGACCTCGGCGCGCTGGGGTCCCTTGGCGGCAACCTTGACGATGACCAATTCACGGGTGATGGCGTCTTCGGCAGGAACATCGGTGACCTTGACGACTTCCAGCAACTTGTAGAGTTGTTTCGTCGCCTGTTCGACCTCGTTGTCCTCGCCGTTGACGATGATCGTCATGCGGGAGAGACCGGGCTGCTCGGAGTGCCCGACGGTAATGGAATCGATATTGAACGATCGGCGGCGCATGAGCGACACGACACGATTGAGCACGCCCGGCTGGTCTTCGACCAGCACTACGAGGGTGTGGGACTGACGCATGGCTACAGATTCTCCTCGGTGGGCATGTGCATCATCTCGGAGTTGCTGGCTCCCGGTGGCACGATCGGATAGACATTGGCCTCGGGCTCGATCACGAACTCCACGAGCACCGGCCCCTTGATGGAGCGGGCCTGCTGGATCGCTGCCGCGATGTCCTCGGTGCGCGTCACGCGAATTCCGGTAGCACCGTAGGCTTCAGCCAGCTTGATGAAGTCCGGCCCCGAAATGGCAACTTCCGAGTAATTGCGATTGTGGAAGAGGTTCTGCCACTGACGCACCATGCCGAGATAGCCGTTGTTGATGATGGCGATATTGATGTCGAGGTTTTCCTGGACGGCCGTGGCAAGTTCACTCGACGACATCTGGAACCCACCGTCGCCGATGATCGCCCAGACTTCGAGGTCGGGACGGCCCATCTTGGCGCCGATGGCGGAGGGAAGCCCGAAACCCATGGTGCCGAGTCCGCCGGAGGTAATCCAGCGGTTACCGTATTTGACACCCGTGTGCTGGGCGGCCCACATCTGATGCTGACCGACATCGGTGGTGATGATCGCCTCGCGATCGGTGACGTCCGAGATCGCCTTGATGATGGCGTAAGGTTCGGGCGTCTCGGGCAGATCGTCGAGCGCCCGCTCGAGCGCGACATTGCGCTCGCTGTCGATCCAGGCGCGCCACGAGGCGTGATTGCCAGGAGCCACTTCACCCAGCAGGAGCTTGAGCGCCTCCCGCGCGTCGCCAACGACCGGGACATCGGTCTGGACATTCTTGCCAATTTCGGCAGGATCGATATCGACGTGAACGATCTTCGCCTTGGGTGCGAAGCCGGAAATCTTGCCGGTAGCCCGGTCGTCGAAGCGAGCGCCGATGTTGACCAGGAGGTCGCATTCTTCGAGCGCGCGATTCACGTGCCGGTGGCCGTGCATCCCCATCATGCCGAGCGAGAGCGGGTGATACTCATCCATCGCCCCGAGACCGAGCAGCGTGTAAATAACCGGCATCCCGGTCTTCTCGGCGAACGCCTGGAACTCTTCCTCGGCATGGCTCAGCACGATACCGTGCCCGGCCATGATGAGGGGACGTTCGGCCTTGCTGATCGCTTCGGCGGCGAGGCGCACCTGGCGCATGTTCGGAACCAGGCTCGGCTGGTAGCTCTTGCGGCCGGCGCGCTCGGGATAGTGGAACGGCGCATTCGCGAGGAAGACGTCCTTGGGAATGTCGACGAGCACCGGACCGGGACGGCCCGACTTCGCAAGGTAGAAGGCTTCCTTGATGGTGGGAGCGATATCTTCCGGTCGTCGGACGAGGTAGTTGTGCTTGGTGACCGGCAGGGTGATGCCCGTGATGTCGACTTCCTGGAAGCCGTCGCGACCGATCAGCGGCTGGGCAACCTGACCGGTGATGGCGACGATCGGCACCGAATCGAGGAAGGCATCAGCAAGCGCCGTCACAAGGTTGGTGGCGCCGGGCCCAGACGTGGCAATACAGACACCAACATCGCCAGTGGCCCGGGCATATCCAACGGCCGCGAGGCCAGCCCACTGCTCGAAGCGCACGAGAACGTGCTTGAAATCAGCGGATGGAATGGCGTCGTAGAGGGGAATGACCGCACCACCCGGGTAACCGAAGACGGTGGTGACTCCCTCCGCGTCGAGCGACCGACACGTGATCTGAGCACCAGTCAGCACTTCGTGCGCCGGGCGCGACGACTGACGTGTCTCTTCCGTGGAGTGGGTGGTGGGTTGAGCTTGTGCGACCACCATGGGTGATGCTCCGTTTCCATCCTCGCCAGAAACCTGGCGAACGTGTGACCGATCCGTTCCGAAACCCGTTCGATGATGCGCACCGTCGTGGGGCAGATCGTCGAATGTACTGGCGCTCCGGGCTTCCTGCGGCGGAAAAACCGGGTGTTTCGGATGCGTCCCGGACATCGTTGGTCGGTAGCATCAAAAAAGCCTCCCGGTTGTGTGGGAGGCCATCTGTCGAGTTTTGCTATTTGATTCGGCTAACCAGCCAGATTTCCTCCCGCACGCCAATGGCTCCCTACCGGGAGCTCAATAAGTACGATGCGTACGATGCTGGTCAGGTTGGAAGAACGCTTCATGGGGCGTGTTTCCTGCCGATAGACTGCGGGCCGATCCCGCACAAACGATAGTACAGACGATTGGGCTCAGGTGTCAACTGGATTGTGAAGAATTGAACGGCACTTTCGGTCGCGCAAATCAGCCGAAACAAGCTGATCTACGCAGGCACTGATGCCTATTCCTCGTCGCCGGCGATATAGATGTCATCAATTGAGAGAGGCAGATGGCCGTTCTGTTCGGGGCAGACGTGACCCCCTGGTTCGATGGGACTTCCACACATCGGGCAGATGGGTCGACCAGCGGCCATGAGCGCGGCCGCGTCACTGACGAGTTCCCTGCCCTGCGCTCGCGTGAAACGCATCGAGAATCCGGGCCCCTCGTCGTCCTGGATATCGTAGGCGTTGATGACGATGGAACCATCATCATCGACGTAGCCGAGTTCAACGCGGCCGAGCCGGAACTGGTTGGAGGTGTTCTCGTCGAACAACCCCGGAACCGTGCCGCCCTCGAATGTCGCCGAATCTGTTGTCCACTGTTGCATGA
>JAEZJB010000095.1 GCA_023415845.1 Chloroflexota bacterium
CGACGCACCCGTTCGCTCACGTTCATGCAGAAGCCATGGTTTTCGACACTGGTGGTGATGCCCAGTGGGGCGGCGTAGTCGGCCAGTTCGCGACTGACCTGCACCAGCGTATCGAAGATCGCCTCGAACTCGGCCTGCGAGTCTTCGCGCCAGGCCCAGGCCACCACATCGTGCCGGAAATACCGAATGCCGAGGGCATTGGCGGTATCGATGTGCTGCTTGACCCGGGCGATTTCGGCCGCCAGGTCGGCACTCCGGAAGTCGGCGCCGACCGAATAGTTCGAGAGCGGCACGCCCTTCGCTTCGGCATGGAGCCGAATCGCTTCGATCAGGGCTGGCTGGTTAACGAGGTCGTTCGCGATGTTTGCCTCGCGATCGGGATAGTCCGCGGGATCCCAGCTTCCGGCCGGGGCGGCGCGTTCCAGCGTCGCCACCGTTGCCACCAGCCCAACGCCGGTGAGCTCCATGTGGGTGGCATCGGAGGCGGCGATCCAGTCGATCGCATCGAGAATGTCCATCTCGCCGCGGCGGAAACTCTGGGAGAAGCTGTAGGAACTCACACCAAGATGCATATCGAACGTGTCCTTTTCGCTGAGCGATGGTCAATGGTCAGCGAATGTAGCACGGCGACATGAGGAACGGGATGGGCGCACCCATCGATCAGGCCACGAGGTTGCCAAATCCCCGGGCCTTCAGTTGGACGATCGCACGGTCACGCTCCCGATCGTCCATTCCCCGAAAGGTCGACTGGTCGAACCTCGGGTTCTGCAATTCATTGATCACTACATAGACCATATCGCACACTCGCCCTCTGAAGTCACGTTCGATATAGGCCGGCATGTCATCGGGCAGTGGTGATCGATCGTCGAGGAGCGCGTGGATCGAGGAAGTCGAGGCGGCGAGGTACTCACGCACCACTGCCAGCGGCTCGCCGACGAACATCGACCAAATTGCGGTCAGCCCATTCGAATGGACCATCGATGACCTGCTCAAGACCATCGCGTCGAAAGTAACGGGCACGGCCGCCGGTCCGAACTGGCTGAGGATGCGGAGGGCATTGCGCCCCTGGAGGCTATCTGGCCGATCCAGATAGGGGACGAGGGCGGCGGCATTCGCGGGATCGGTTAGCACGATTCCCCGCACAATTGGCGTATCCGTCACGTCCTGGGCCTCAGGCGTGCGCAGGGCCTGTTCCAGCATTTCCGGATCAACAACCATGGCGCTCAATACACCCCCACGATGCCGGACTTGGCTTCTCCATTCAGCGCCTTCACGAGCTTCTTGAGACCTGCCTTCGTGGTAGGGTCGTGCCCCTTGATCAACACACTCGTCAGGAAGGTGGTCGCGTGGCTCGTTGCGCAGACCAGGGCTGTGAGCAGGAAGACACAGGACGATTTGGCGGAGGTGCGGCGATTGACCAGTGGCTGGTGAAAGTGCACCTTGCTCGAACACGAAGCCATGAAGAAGAGGCTGCAGGCGAGTGTTGCCTTGTCCAGATCGCCGTGCCCAACCTTGACCGCCGTCAGGAATTCCTCCGGCTTCTTCGACGATTGATGCCGAAAGTAATGTCGGTCCTTGTTCGGCGTTTCTCCCCGGGCAGTTTTGTTCCCGGCCACGCCAGGCTGGCAGATGTTCATCGAGCGCCAGGCGCCACTGATGTTGCAGGTTTTGGCAGCCGGGACCTTTTTCGCCTTGATCGCCTTCTGCTTTTCCTGGGCTTTGGCGGCAGCAGTGACGAGCAGGTCCGGGAGAAACGCCTTCGTGCCCGCGGCCGGGAGATCGTACTCGGTCGGCAGGACCGAATGGTTGAAGATGTCGCCGATGCATTCGGTGTCGGTCGCGTCGTAGCCCATCCGGAAGTGGACACCCCAGGGATTCACCGGGAACGCCTTGATGTCCGGAACGTGGGAAATACCATCCGGGCCGAATGCCGGTCCCTGTCCATACCGCGAATGGCCTTCGTAGATCACGAGCGCCTTCGGGAGGTCAAGGGCGGCCGCCAGGTCTGCCATGGCGTAAACCACGCGAATTTCATGCGTTGCCTTGGCCCCGGCGCCCTTGGGAAACGTCCACGTGTTGTTCGCGCCGGCCGCGGGCTTCGGTCCTTTCGGATCGCAGTTGGTCGAGAGAAATGTCTGCAGGATGGTGCCCTGGCCAACGCTGCGAATCTCGATTCCCTGGGCAATGACGATCACCTGAACCATGGCCTGTCGCTCCCTGGTCCTACGGAATCGTGACCTGCAGCTGGTCGTAGACGAAACCCTCGGTCGGCACCGTAACATCGAACTCTTGCACGATGGGATACACCCCCTCGGGTTTGAGCGGGTCGGCGGGGGCGCCGGGCGTGGCATCTACCGTCACCCAGTCTGGTCCATCAAGGCCAAGTCCCTGCTCACGATCGCGATAACCCCGGATCTCCGCCAGCAGGTCGGCCAGCACCCCGGACGATGCGTCGTAGCCGACATCCCCTTCGAGATGTTTGGCGAGCCACGCGATCGCTTCATCTTCACGGCCGGGGCGCATCGGGAGGCATATCCGGGCCCACGCCGAATTGAGGAATTCGTTGCGGCGCCGATCGCCATCCAGCTGGATCATCCACCCCAGCGAGGAGCCCATCGGAGCCGGGTCACTCTCGGCCGTGATCTCGTAGGCTTCGCGACCCAGTCCCACGGTCTTCGAGGCGAATCGCGGTTTCCACCATGAGGGATGGGTATAGGTGAAGATGCCTTCGATATCGAAATAGCGGTGGAAGTACTCGATCTCCAGGGGAGACGGTTCGCTCGGATCGTCTCCACGGCCGAAGAGGTAACTCACCATCCGGTTAAGCACTTCGTACCGCTCCTCCATGCGGAGGTCGTTGGCGGGCCGGGCCTTGATCTTGCTCTTTTCGGTGATCAGCGTCTTGTTCTTTTCGAACTGCTCGGTCAGGGCCACTTCGGTGGCGGCTGCCACGGCCGCCTGCCGTTGAGCCTCCCAGGCAGCCATGACGGAGTCCGACGGATCCCAGGTGTAGGTGTATGCCACCTGCAGGGTCGGGCTGTCACCGGGCAGGATGCCGATGCGGGCGGTATAGGTTCTGGTGCCTGGATCCCACGACGAACCGAGGTCGTACTCGTTGTGGGGAGCGGGAGCTTCATCGTCCTTGCCCCCGCCTTCGAGATCGGTGAGCGAATCGATCCTGACTCCCGTCACGACCCGATCGGCTCCCGGCTTTACCACGATTGCCACGTAGTACACCCTGCGTGATCCGTCCCAGAGGATGCTGGTGGAGGTCGATTCGGTTTCCGATCCCCCGCCTGGTCGGGGCGGCACACCGGGGGGAATATCCGGCACGGTGATTGGACCAGACTCGCGGAAGTGGACGAACCGGCTCCGTGCCAGCCCCTCGCCCGGGTTCCGCAGGTAGAGCTGCCAGACCAGCCGTGGTCCCAGGTCCTGCACCTTCACGTTGACTCGGCGCAGCACGCGGCGCAGGCCATAGCTGACCGGCGCGGCGGCTTCGTTCTTGATCACGCGGCGGGTGGTCGATGTTTCCGTCACTTCCAGGGTGTCGGTGGTTTTGATGCTGAAGCTCTTGGTGATGCGCTCCGAGGCGCGAGTCGTCACTTCCTTCAGCCGGCGCGATGAGAACTCACGCCCACGTTGCGAGCTGACCGCGAAACTGGCAGTGGCCGAGGCTCCAACCTGCCAGACCCCAATGCCGCCGGAGGCGTTGGCCGACATCGAGGCGGAGACATCCTGCTGGACCATCGAGGACACCTTGTCCGAGACCTCGTCGAGATTCTTTTCCTCAACCGCCGATTCGCTGACCACCTCCAGGCCCTGCTCCAGAACCTCTTCGTGCGATTGCTTGCGCACGGTTTCGTAGATGACCTCAAGCACTTCAAGCGGAGCGATGGTAAAGGCCTGTTCGATTGGCCCGACACCTTCCTCCCGGTTGAAGTAGAGCTGCCGATAGTAGTGGGCAATGCCGATCGGTGAAAGGGCTTCTTCAATGCTGAGCCCACCGGGCCAGAGCACCGGCACCTTGATGTTGTCGAGCACGCTTGCCTTGTCCAGCAGGTGCTCCAGATTGCTGCTCGCGGGACTGGCAACCCATTCCCGGGCTGCCGCGACCATCCCCTCCTCCAGCTTCGTGCGTGTGGCTGCCAGGTCAAACGTCGCATCGCGAATGCCGAGCCGGTTCGACACGGAGATCGGGGCGGCCGTCAGTCCCTGGATGAAGGGGTGTCCGGGCCGGTCGTGCTCACCTCGCTGCCTGAGCAAGGCAGGATCGGTGTCCGAGAAGCCGTGGAGGTAGACGTCCTTGCCAATCGCAGCCGCGTTCGGAAATCCCGGAATGTCCAGCTTTTTTACGTCCGATGGATCGACGGCCCTGCCATTGATCGTAATTGGCACGTGTTCCTGGGTATCGTCGGCGGTGAAATCGATTGACGAGGGAATCTGCGAGCGGACGGTCTGGCTCAGGGCGAGGGCAGCCGGCCGGCCTCCATCGAAGTTGATTGCCTTGGCCTTCTGGTACCGGCTGGCGGCCGTTACGGTGATGAAGCGCAGGCCCAGCAGGGAGACCCACCGGAGGATGAGCGGTTCGTAGGTTGCCACCGTCATCGTGGCATAGGCGCCGGAAAACTTCGTGAGCGTGGTGGTCATGGGGCACCTCTTCCGCGCCGCAGCAACGGCGTTCCGATGTCCACGACCATCAGCATGGCCGCAGGCACAGCCGGTCACATCGCTCGGTGTCACTGCGGTCCACGTCTTGCGGCGTGAGGGGTACTACGTGGCGACACCTGTCGAGTGCGGCCCATCATGCGTCTCGGGCGAGAGCACCACATCGGTAATATTGCTGAGATCGGTTGTGGAGGGGAAACGGCGTTACGTAGTTCCATGAGCCGGCAGAGCCAGGATCGCCGGATGGTGACGCGAACAGGGGCACGATCGAATCCAGCTTCGTCGTGCCCCTGCTGTCGGTCAGGCGGCCCGCTCCCGGAATTGCGAGGTCGAAGTGTCGGGCAGCGGTTCGGCGACTGGCCCCACGATCAGGCGCGCACTGCGGTTGCGGGTGACGTACGCCCACATCCACTGCCACATCACGCTGAAGCGGCTGCGGAACC
This sequence comes from Chloroflexota bacterium, assembly GCA_023415845.1. Lineage (GTDB taxonomy): Bacteria > Chloroflexota > Chloroflexia > Thermomicrobiales > UBA6265 > JACCYX01. Next base: position 5,112 of record JAEZJB010000095.1, read on the forward strand.
CGATCAGGAAGGCAATGTGAATGGTCGCCCAGATCGCCCAGGCCGGAAATCCGCTCAGGTGCAGTGGACCAATGTCCGCCACCGCACGGTTCCAGCCGATGGTGGCCATCGTCCCCTTGTCCCGGTAGTGGAATGCGGTGGCGGGCTTGCCTTCCAGGTCGCGCCGGATCATCTTCGCCGCGTGCCTGCCACCCTGCATCGCAACCTGGGCCACGCCCGGCAGGGTTCCGCCGCGGCCATCATCGATCGCCGCCAGGTCACCAATCACGAACACCTGCGGATGACCCGGCAGGGCCAGCGACGGTTCCACCGGCACCCGGTTGCCGCTCGTCAGCGGGACACCCAGCGCGGCCCCGATCGCGTGGCCGGTGACCCCCGCGCCCCACAACACCGTTGACGTGGCAAGCACGACATCACCCAGCGTCACGGAGTCGGGACCGATCTCGGTCACCCGGGTGCTGGTCCGCACGTCCACGCCGAGGTGCTCGAGGGATGTGCGGGCAGCCTGCGACAGGGAGGCCGGATATCCGCGCAACAGGACGTCGCCGCCCTCGATTAGCACGATGTGGGCTGACGCCGGGTCGATCCGCCGGAAGTTCTTTCTCAGGGTCTGCCGGGAAATCTCCGCCAGGGCTCCCGCCAGTTCCACTCCGGTCGGGCCACCACCAACCACCACGAATGTCAGCAATCGCCGCTGCTGGACCGGATCGGGTTCCCATTCGGCGCGCTCGAAGGCCGAGAGCACCCGTTGGCGGACATCCAGCGCCTCCTCCATCGACTTCAGGCCCGGAGCATATGGCGCCCAGTCGTCGTGCCCGAACCACGTGCCCTGCGAGCCAGCCGCCACGATGAGGTAATCGTAGGCAAGCGTGCCGTGTTTCAGCGCCACGGTCTGGCTCTGCACATCGATGGCAGTGACTTCGTCGAGCAGTACGGTGGTGTTCGCCTGGTTACGCAGGATGGCGCGAATTGGGTAGGCGACGTCAGAGGGGGCCAGCGTGGCGGTCGCCACCTGGTAGAGCAGCGGCTGGAAAAGGTGAAAATTGCGCTTGTCGACCAGCGTGACCCGTACCGGGGCGCGGGCAAGGCCGCGGGCGGCCTGAATCCCGCCAAACCCGCCGCCGATGATTACGACATGCGGACGACGATCCTGCTGATCTGCATGGGGCGATGAGAACATGCGTCGTTCCATCGAATCCTCCCACCCATGACGCCACGGCGGTCGTCGGGGGCCGCCGCGACGGGCCTCGGCGAACCTCGTCGTTCGCCATTTCCTCTACCCTATACCCATGTGATGTTTTTCACAATAGATGGGTCCGTCATCAGACCAGGTCGTGGCCGGCTCGTACGTTTCAGGTGTTTCACTCGGCATTATGTATCGCTATGATGGTGGTGGGTGTAGTTGGGTCCGGGCCCCATCGTGCTTCCCGGTTGTGCCAGCAGCGGTGGGCCGCAAGCAACAGGAAGGTAAGCGCCTTCCTACCCTTCACAATACGCGGAGCGGACTCGCCGCCAGCGAAGGAGGTCGTGGTGTCGACCAAAACGATCGCCCGGAAACTGCTCATCAAGCCTGGCCTGCGTCTCTGGCTCTCGCCCGAAACCGAGCCGGGTCTGCTCGAACCGCTGCCGGACAACGTCGACCAGGTCGCGGACCTTGCTGATGCGGATGTCGCCATCGTCAGTGTCAGCACGGCGGCCGAGGCGACCTCGATCCTGGCTGCGCTGGCCCCCGATCTCGGCAAGCCACAGGTCCTCTGGGTCTTCTATCCCAAGGGAAATGTGACCGATATCAATCGCGATTCGCTCTGGTCGCTGCTCGCTGGCTATGGACTGCGCCCGATTACCCAGGTTGCCGTGGATGATATCTGGTCCGCACTGCGCTTCCGCCCCCTGAGAGCGGACGAGAAGCCATTCGTTCCGGATACTGGCGCTTCGGCCGCCACCTGACCCCACCGTGTGACCCGCGTCGCCACCCCAAGGAAACGATCCATGTGCCGCAACATCCGTCCGCTCTTCAACTTCGATCCACCCGCCACCGACGACGAGATCCAGGCGGCCGCGCTGCAATTCGTCCGCAAGATCAGCGGGTTCACCAAACCTTCGCTGGCGAACCAGGCGGCGTTCGATGAGGCGGTGAATGGCGTGGCCGCGGTGGCTCGCCAGTTGCTGGAGTCGCTCGAAACCGCCGCCCCACCTCGCGACCGCGACGTGGAGGCCGAAAAGGCCCGCCTTCGCAGTGCCCAGCGATTCGGGCGCGCCGCTTCCTGAGTTGAGTGCCGAGGTGGCCGCCAACGCCAGGTAGGCGGCCACCTCGGCCCCGTCACCGAACCTCAACTCAGCCGCCGGCAGAAATGGGTAAAAGTAAGCATTCCCCGCTGGCCTCCCCTCCTTCACGATGTGGGTGTTCTCGCGAACCATCGTTGCCCACTCCCCCGCGGAGGAGGAATACCCCATGAATCGCTCCGATCTGACGACTCCGGCATTCTGGTATGGTCGGCACTCACGCCGCTCCGTCGTATTCGCCATGGCGGCGGCGATGGGAACGGTCGGCCTGGGACCGGGCAGGTCGATGCTGGTGCCGGCGGTAACTGCGGCCAGCAGCACCCAGTCGCCTGCTCCCCTGCTCCATCCCGCCCAGTCTGGCTATGCCTGGGTGGCCAACCACGGTCTGGACGGGGACGCCTACCAGCGGGAATTCGACTCCCTCGCTGGCCAGGGCTACCGGCTGGTAAAAATCAGCGGCTACTCGGTCAATGGCCAGGATTTCTATGCCTCGATCTGGGACATGTCCCCCGGTGCCGCCTGGGTTGGTATGCACCGTGTGCCCGGGGTGGACTACCAGGCGCGGTTCGACGAACTCACCGGCCAGGGGTTTCGTCCTGTCGACATCAGCGGCTACGAAAAGGATGGCCAGGACCACTACGCCGCCATCTTCGAGCAGTCGGACATCGGAGCCTGGAGCGCCAGCCATGGCGTCCCCGGCGCAGACTATCAGGGGGTGTTCGACCAGAACGTGGCCAATGGGCTGCGCCCGGTGCGCGTCTCGGGATTCGTAGCCGGAGGAAGCGATTATGTCGCCTCGATCTGGGTAGGTGATGATGGCACACCGTGGGCCGCCATGCACGGCCTGGATGGGGATGCCTACCAGGCTGAGTTCGATCGCTGGACCGCCGAGGGCATGCGGGTCGTTGACATCAGCGGCTACGACTGGAACGGATCCCCCACCTACACGGCGATTTTCGATGGCTCGCCGAAGGCCTACTGGATCTCCCATCACAACATGAGCGCGAGTGCCTACCAGGCGGCCTTTGACGAGAACGGGGCCGCCGGGTACGCCCTGGTTCACGTTGCTGGCTTTGGGGTGGGCGGCGAAGCCCGGTACGCGGCGATCTGGGCGTCCGATACCGAACCAACCGGCGGGACCGTTGGCCGGGCCGCCGTCGACAACATCGCTACCGATGCGCTGGCCGCCGCCGGAGTGCCCGGTGTCTCGGTCGCCATCGCCAAAGATGGCCAACTCGTCTACGCCAAGGCATACGGCACCGCCGATGCTTCGACTGGCGAGGCGATGACCGTCAAACATCGGGCCCGGATCGCGTCGGTCTCCAAGCCGTTCACCTCCACCGCCATCATGCAGCTGGAAGAGAACGGAGTGCTTTCGCGCGACGACCTCGTCTTCGGTGACGATGGCTGGCTCGGGACCGACTACGGCACCATGCCGTACTCCGCCGACGTCCTGGCGATTACCATCGACCACCTCCTGACCCATACCGGCGGTGGCTGGTCGAACGATGGCAACGATCCAATGTACGTCAATCTCGACGACACCCAGGACGAGTTGATCAGCTGGGTGCTCGACAACCGTCCTCTCGACAACACTCCGGGCACCAACTACGCCTACTCGAATTTCGGCTACTGCCTGCTGGGGCGAGTCATCGAGCGAGCCACGGGCCAGTCATACGAGGGGTACCTGCAGAGCACCGTTCTTGCGCAATGTGGCATCTCCGACATGCAGATTGCTGGCAATACCCTGGCGGACCGGGCGGCCAACGAGGTCGTCTACGACGATACCAATGCCCCGGCAGGGTGGGGGGACGCGTACGGAATCTCGGTCAGCCGGATGGATGCGCACGGTGGCTGGATCGCCACTGCCACCGACCTGGTGCGGTTCCTGGTGCGTCTTGATGACTTCCCGACTCCGGCCGATATCGTGGCCGCCGACACCCTTTCGACGATGACCACCGGCACCACCGCCAACACCGGATACGGGCGCGGACTGGCAATCAACACCACGTTCAATGGTTGGGGGCATACTGGTGGGCTGGCGGGCACAACATCATTCGCCTGGCGCCTGAGTGACGGGTTCTGTTACGCCCTGATCGCCAATGGCAACGGTATCGATCTCGACCGCCTCGGCCGGAACATGATCGACGCCGAGTCCGACTGGGGCACCGGCACACCACTGTAGGGGCGCCATGGTGAAGGTGTGGGCGAGGATGGTCGTATCGTGCTGGTACACTGACCGCAACAGTAGGAAAGGTGTTCGTTCGCCTTTCCGCCCCACCGATAGCCGTTCCAACGCATGCGGAGTCATCGAGATGGCCTTCGTTCTCAAGAAACGCGCTCGCCCGGGCGATCCAGTTGCCGCTGGTCGTGTCGCGCAACCGGCCGCCCCGGGAGCCAGCCGCTCGCCACAGGTGCCGGGCCAGGTGCCCGACCGCTCTGGCGTGCCCGATCATGGTGTGTTGCCCGTGCCGATGCCCGAGGGCGAGGTGCGGCGGCCGCTGGTGGAATATGGCACTGCTCAGCGCGTGATGGGTGTCTATACCAAATGGGACGGCGATCCCTCCGACCCTGCCCGTTTCGAGCAGGCGACGGCTTCCTACGAAGAACTTCGCAAGGCGAATCCCTCATTGCGGACGCCGGTCCGGCCGACGGCGGGGTATGCCCTGGCAGATGGCACCCGCGCGCCGCACCCGGACCTTGCTGCCCTCGCGGCCAGCGCCGACACGGATTTCGTCGACGGCTAGCGCCAGGCAACGACACTCCGCCCTGTCATATGTGATGCAGCTCGACCAGAGCCGACCGAGATACCCGTCTCGGTCGGCTTTTTAGTGGGGAGCCGCCTCTTCCAGCATGGCCCGCAATTGAGCGCCCTGTTCCGGCCGGGCCATGACGGTAACCAGATCCCCGGCGTGCAGGACCGTATCGGCCTCGGGAGAAACCGTCTCGCCCTGTCGACGGATGGCGAGCACCAGCGCGCCGGCCGGGAAGTCAATCAGGCGGAGGGGAGATCCGATAGCGGGCGCCTCGGGGCCGAGGGTGAAATTGAGAAGCATGGATGTGATCGGCAGTCGTTCTGCCTGTTCCAGCCCCTCTTCCAGCAGCGTCCGGTAGGCCGCGAGCGCATCCCGATACGTCAGTGTCCCTACCGTATGGCGACCATCGACGATGACGGCCTGATTGACGTTCATCTCGGCCATGGTGGCCATCGCTTCGTCCAGTGGGGTGCGAATGTCGATCCGGGCATCCGACGATTCCACAACTTCGCCCACCTTGACGGGACGCATCGCCGAGCGGGCGGTCATGGCGGCCAGCAGGGGGAAGCGCATCGCCAGCCGGTGAGCAGGCGAGGATGCCCGATTTGGAATCTGGGCCCAGTAGATGGAGTGATCCCCGACCAGCATCGTGGCGACCGCGATGGCGATCATGGCGGGCGCCAGCAACGAGAGGTTGCCGGTCATTTCGGCCACCATCAGCATCACGGCGAATGGGGCGTGCGCGATGGATCCGAACAGCGCCATCATGCCGACGATCACGAACGGCGCGGGGCTCCCGGGAAAATGTGGCAGAACGCCATCGCCCAGGCGCCAGCAGGCTGCCCCGAGCATGCCACCAATCACCATGCCGGGCCCGAAGATGCCCCCCGATCCACCCGACCCGATTGAGAACGATGTCGCCAGGATCTTGGCGAACGGCAGCGCCAGCACAAGCCAAAGCGGCAGGTCCATTAACTCGTCGGTCATGCTGATCTGGACCCAGCCGTAACCAGTGTGAATCGAGCCGGCGACAAAAAGCCCCATCACACCAACCAGGAAGCCACCAATTGCCGGCTTGATCCAGACCGGAATCTGCCAGCGGTGGAACATACCGCTGACGCCATAGAACGTTTTGGCATAGAGCAATCCCATCAGGCCAGCCACGACGCCCAGTGCGGCGTAGTAGATGAGGGTGACGGGATCGCTGAAACCGAGGTCTGGTTGGGCGCCGAAGATGGGATCGAACCCCTCGATCATTCCATAGACGCTGTAAGCCACGATCGAGGCGATAAGGCTGGGAATCAGCGCTTCGACTTCGAGGTCGTGCAGGTAAAGAATCTCGGCCCCCATCAACGAACCACCCAGGGGTGCCCGGAAGATGGCGCCGATGCCCGCACTCATACCGGAAATCACGGCGATACGCCGGTCCGTAATGTTGAGCTTCAGCCACGTGCTCAGCACGGATGCGAATCCGGATGAAATCTGGGCAGCCGGTCCTTCGCGGCCGCCCGATCCTCCCGACCCGATGGTAATGGCCGAGGCCACCAGCTTTACGGGCGGAACGCGCGGGTTGATGACGGCGCCTTTGTGATGGATGGCGTCGATGGCGGCGTCGGTGCCATGGCCTTCGGCTTCGGGTGCGAGGCGAAACACGATGATGCCCGAGACAAGGCCACCAAAGGCAGTCACGACTGGCAACAACCAGGGGCGCTCCATTGCCCCTCTTACCGGACTTCCCTCGCCAATTGGCATTGGTGGCAGGTAGCCGACCAGGTCTCCCAGGAACAGGTGGGTCGACCATTCGATAGCCCAACTGAAGGCCGCCGCTCCCAACCCGGCGACGACACCGATCAGACTGCCGATCAGGATCCACTTGCCAAGAAACCGGGTACTTTCATACCCGGCCAGGTTGTCGAGTCCCGGCCAGCTCCAGCGCCCTTTGGGTGATGGTGGTGTGGAGATCGACGATGCGGGTGACGGCGGGCTTTCCATGAGGCTCCTTGCGCTGTGCGTGCTTCACGCAGGCACTCGCAGGAGGTCGTCGGGCGTCTGGCCACAACGAAGGATAGAGGTGGCCCGGCACCGAGGTTGGTTGGTGGGGGATCGCCCGGATGCGAATGTCGGCAGCAGGCACGCGTCGATGCTCCGGCTTTCGAGGGTAGCAAAGCCTCGGGAAAGCATGCAAACACAACCCCGGGGACGAGGGGTCCCTTTCGGTCAGTCTCTGTCTGGTGAGCCACGTGCCGGAGTACAATCCGCGGCCTGCTCAACCGATCAGGCATGTTTGAGGCACCGCAAATGCCCCACTCTCCGTAGGGTGCAGTACAATTCCGGGAATCATGGGTAAGAGGCAGGTGCCCGCCTGAGTTGGCACGTTGTCGCACGTGGCCCCGTGCAACGGGAACGGCCAGGTGCGTTTTGGCGCGCGGTCGTTTCCAGGTTCCGAACGTCGGCGGCCACTCGCGTGAGTACATTCCTCATCCCCATTCGCGAATCGGTCGCGTGCCAACGCTGGCACGCCTAGCATCCCGAGAGGCCCGCATCATGGCGACCACACCCAGCCAGGGACGACGGCGCAAGCCGGCAGCGACGCCGGCAGAAAACGGGAGCAACGGTTCTCCCGCTGCCGTACCCGTTTCAAATGAAGAACTGCTTGAAATCTACAAGAGAATGGTGGAGATCAGGCTGTTTGAAGACGCCGCCCAACGCGGTTTCCGCCAGGGCAAGGTCGGCGGCTACATGCACGTCTATTCCGGGCAGGAAGCTGTCGCCACCGGATTCCTGGAGTACTACCAGGAAGGCGATTATGTCATCACCGCCTACCGCGACCACGCCCACGTCCTCCTGCTCGGCTCCGAGCCGAAGGCGGTCATGGCCGAGCTTTACGGCAAGGGCACAGGCATGGTCAAGGGCAAGGGCGGTTCCATGCACCTGTTCGATGTCGAACGCGGGTTCTATGGCGGCTACGGCATCGTGGGTGGTCACATCCCGCTGGGAGTCGGCACCGCCTTCGCCCAGGCCTACCTGAAGACCGGTGGAATCACCCAGCTCTATCTCGGTGATGGTGCCATCCACAACGGCGCCTTCCACGAAGCTGCCAATCTCTCGGGGCTCTGGGGCAAGGACAACCTGAACCCGTGCCTCTTCGTGCTCGAGAACAACCAGTACGGCATGGGCACCAGTGTCGAGCGCGCCACCGCCAATACCGATCTGGGCAAGAAGTTCGAGTCCTACGGCATCGAGCACACCAAGGTCGATGGCATGGACGTCGAAGCGGTGTTGCAGGTGGCCCGGGAAGCGACCGAGCGAGTTCGGGAAACCGGCAAGCCGTTTGCCGTCGAAGCCCTCACCTATCGCATCATGCCGCACGGCGCCGCCGACTTCCTGGAGAAATACCGGACCAAGGAAGAAGTCCGAAAGTGGCGTGAGAAGGATCCGATCGGCCTGGTCGAGAAGCGTCTCGAAGAGCGCGGTGTCGACCACGAGCAGCTCACCGCCATTCGCGATGCCGCCAAGGCCGTGATGGACGAAGCGGTCACCTTCGCTGATGAAAGCCCCGAGCCGGATCTCAGCGAACTGCTCACCGATGTCTACGACGAGAGTGTGGTGGTTCAGCCGGCCGGATAGCACTACTGGCATTCGTTGGGTCGCGCGATGCGACCTTCCTCTTCAGAAAGGACCTTGGCGCATGCCAGTCATCACCTATCGCGATGCCTTGCGCTCGGCGATGGCGGAAGAAATGGAGCGGGACGAGCGTGTGGTCCTGCTGGGTGAGGACATTGGTGTCTATGGTGGTACCCACCTCGTCACCAACGGTCTCATCGACCAGTTCGGCCCCCGTCGCGTACTCGATACTCCCATTGCAGAAAACGGCTTCACCGGTGCGGCGATCGGCATGGCCATGGCAGGCATGCGGCCGATCGTGGAGATGATGACCTGGAACTTCTCGTTCCAGGCCGCCGACCAGATCATCCAGAACGCCGCCAAGCTGCGCTACTTCTCGGGAGGACAGGTCAACATTCCCCTCGTGATCCGTGGTCCAAACGGTGGTGGCGTGCAGCTTTCGGCCCAGCACACCCACTCGCTCGAAGGCTTCTACGGGCATTTCCCTGGCCTCAAGGTTGTCTCCCCGGCGACGCCATACGACGTCAAGGGCATGATGATCGAAGCCATCCGTGATCCGGATCCGGTCATCTTCCTCGAAGCTGGCGCCCTGTACGGTACCAAGGGCGAGGTGCCCGAGGGTGAGTACACGGTCGAATTCGGCAAGGCCCGAATCGCCCGCGAAGGCACCGATGTCACCCTGATCGCCTATGGTCGCCAGGTGCCCATGCTCCTCCGCGTCGCCGACAAGCTGGCCGAGGACGGCATCGAAGCCGAAGTGGTCGATCTCCGGTCCATTCGTCCCTTCGATGTCGACACCATCGTCGCGTCGGTCCGCAAGACCCATCGCGCCGTGGTTGTGCAGGAGCAGTGGCGGTGGTTCAGTGTGGCGTCCGAAGTTGCCGCCACCATCCAGGCCCACGCCTTTGACGATCTCGATGCTCCGGTCGCCCGCGTGAGCGGTGCCGAGGTGCCAGCACCTTACGCCCGAAATCTTGAAGTAGCCGCCTTCCCGAGCGAGCAGCAGGTGATCGACGCCACTCGCCGGGTTCTGTATCTCGAGGGATAACGCATGGGAACAGTCATCATGCCCAAAATGGGCGACGCCATGGAAGAAGGAACGCTTCTGAAGTGGCTCAAGGCCGCCGGTGACGAGGTTGCCGAAGGCGATCCCATCGCCGAAATCGAGACCGACAAGGTTACTCTCGAGATCGAAGCGCAGGAAGGTGGGTTTCTCACCAACATCCTGCTCGACGAAGGCGCCACCGCACCAATCGGCACCGTGATTGCCACTATTGGCGCGCAGGATGAGGTGGGGCAGGGCGCTCCGGCTGCTGCCCCGGCAGCAGAGCCCGCCCCTGAAGTAGCTACTGAAGCTCCGGCTCCGGCGGCAGCAGCGCCTGCCCCGGCTGCGGCAACGCCCGAAGCGGCACCCGCTCCAACGCCGGCTCCAGCGACCCAGGCCGCCCCGGCCCAGGTTGTCGAGCGGGCGCCGGGAGAACGGCTCCGCGCATCACCGCTGGTCAAGCGCCTGGCGTCCGAACATGGCATCGATCTCAACCAGGTGCCCGGTACCGGACCTGGAGGGCGGATCATCAACAAGGACATCCAGCCTTATATCAGTGGCGAGAAGCAGGCTCCGGCTCCGGTTGCGGCAGCGCCGGCCGAAGCGCCTGCGGCCGCACCGTCTGTGCCAGCGACTTCCCCGACGACCAGCCCCAGCAAGGGCACCCTGGTCGATCTGGCTCGGATTCGCCGCACCACCGGCAAGCGGATGACCGAATCCAAGCTTGGTATTCCGCACTATTACGTGACCTCCAGCGTCGACATGACCGAGGCGCTCAAGTTCCGTGCCTCGATCAATGCCACCCTGGAAGCCTCTGGCACCAAGGTGTCGGTCAACGATTTGATCGTAAAGGCCGCTGCCCTCGCGCTGCGTGACC
>JAEZJB010000011.1 GCA_023415845.1 Chloroflexota bacterium
GTGTTCAATCTCGCGATCCGCATCCTCTTCGATGTTCACATCCGCGACCTGGACTGCGCCTTCAAGATCTTTCGCGGGGACCTGATCCGCTCCCTCGAGCTCACGTCGGGCGGCGCTCTCCTCAACGCCGAGACGATGGCCAAGCTTCGCCGCCAGGGAGCAACCATGGTCCAGGTCGGCGTTCCTCACCACCCGCGCGTCGCTGGCACCGCAACCGGCGGCAACCTCAAGGTCATCCTGCGTGCCATGGTCGGCACGGTCGTGCTCTGGCTCCGCATGCACCGCTACATCCCACCGGCCACCGCCCCCGCGCCTCGCCCCTACTACCCTCTCGGGGATGCCTTGATTGGCATTGGGGTCGCCACACTGAGCCTCATCGGCGGCAGGCTGCTCAAACGCAAGTCAAAATAGATGCAAAAACGCCCTCTCCGGTTCGGAGAGGGCGTTTCTGTCTGTATTGTTCCTGAACTCAGTCCTGGCGCTGCAGCACGAGCGACACCCAGTCATCGTGCTGCCGGCGCGTCACCAGGGTCGCCCCGAGCGCGGTAAACGCGTCCATCACGTCCTGCTCGCGACTCTGGATAATGCCAGCCAGCACCAGGTGCCCGCCCGGCTTCGTCTGCCGCACCAGCGACTCGGAAAGCTCGATCAGGATTCTGGCGATGATATTCGCCAGCACGACGTCGTATTCACCCTGAAACGGCTCACCGCTCCCGGCGCTGCCAAGTTCGACCGCGACCCGATCGGAGACGCCATTCCGCTCGGCGTTTTCCACGGTCGCCCGCACCGCCACGGTCTCGACATCAACGCAGTCCGCCCGCGCCGCGCCCAGCTTCACGGCGGCAATCGCCAGGATGCCCGACCCCGTGCCAACGTCGAAAACGGTGTCGCCAGGCTTGATCACCTGCTCGACACCCAGCACGCTCAACCTCGTCGATGGATGCAGCCCGGTCCCAAACGCCATGCCGGGATCGAGTTCGACGACGACTTCATCGTCTTTCGGCTCGTATTCCCGCCACGGTGGACGAATCACTGTCCGGTCACCAATCCGGTGTACCTGGAAATGCTCCTTCCAGGCGTTGGCCCAGTCCTCTTCCTTCAGCGTCGAAACCCGCAGGTCGCCCACAGACCGGATCTGGCCGTAGTGCCACAGCGCCTGCCGGATCTCCTCGACCACCTCTGGCTTGAAGTCGCTGTCGGCCACGTAGGTGCGCACGGTGAAGAGCGCCTCGGTGTCGATCTCCAGGTTGTCGCCGTCGCCGTCCTGCACATACGGCTCATCAATGGCGACGCCTTCGTTGAACCCGTACCGCGCGAACAGCTCCGACACCGGCTCGACCGCTTCCGAGTCCACATCCACCGCGAGTTCGATCCACTCCCGTTCCGGATGATGGGTGGCGGCATTCACTGATTCGCTGGCTGGTTCCGTGCTCATACCTCTACCTTGCTGTTGTCCGCGAGATTGAATTCTTTCGGCTTGCCGGTAATCGAAACATTCCGCCCAATCACCGCGTGTTCGACCACCACGCCAAGCAGCTTCGACCCTGGCTCCACAACCGCGTCGCGCACCACCGAGTCGCGCACTACGGCATTCGCCCCAATGCTGACATTCGGGCCTACGACCGCATGCTCGATCAGCGCCGTCGAATCGACAAACGACGGCGGAATGATCACCGATGCCGGTCGCTGCGCCGGTGAGGGCGGGTTGAGTTTCAACAGGTACTGGTTGGTGTGCAGTAGGGCGTCGGCATTGCCGCAATCCTCGAATACATCGATCGTGCTCGTTCGGAATTTCGCGCCCCGGTCGATCATGATCTGGATGGCATCGGCAATGAAATATTCGTTCTTGGTTTTGATGCCCAGCCGCATCTGCTCGTCAATCGCATCGAACAGGTCCTGGGCCCGCTTGAAGTAGTAGATCCCTACCGTCGCTTCGAAAGACACCGGCTCCGCTGGCTTTTCGATCAGCTTCGTGATGTAGCCGTCTTCCACCACCGTCACGCCCAGCGACGACGGGTCTTCGACGATCTTTGTAAAGACGATCCCGTCGTTTTCCGATTCGGCCAGCACCGAGAAGTCAGCCTCGAAAATCGCGTCCGGGAAGATGATCAGCACGTCATCGTTGCACAACTCGCGCGTCCGGATGATCGCGTCCGTCTGTCCCAGCATCTCCGGCTGTTCGACAAAAGCGAGTTCCTGGTCCGGATACGTCGCGCGTGCCCACGCCTCGATCTCGTCACCCAGGTACCCGGTGACGAACACGATCTTCTCCGGCTCGTAAGGCAGCACCCGGTCCATCACATGCTCGAACATCGGCTTGCCTGCCACCTGCACGAGCGGCTTCGGCTTGCTCCAGGTCAGGGGGCGAAGTCGCGACCCAAGGCCGGCAACCGGAAAGATGACATCCATCAAGACACTCCTTGTCAGACCCGTGACGGCTTGATCGAAATTACCTGGCTGATTGTATTGTCACTCACGGAACGGTTTCCGGTGCGAGATAGGGTCGCAACGCCCTCCGCTCCTGTTCCTCAAACAACAGCAGCGTGTCAGGCGTCGCCAGTTCGAACTGGTCGTGCCGATACCCTGGCGTCATCGTAGTGCCCAGTAATGCCCAGCCATGCCATCCGCCCGGCACGAGCCGCGTCCCCTGCCACGCCCCGCCTGGCACCAGCGCCTGGACCTGCTCCCCTTCCTGGATCGTTTGGCCAAGCCGACGCTCGGTGAGCGTGCCGTCACGATCCAGCACCACCATCTGGCAGGCGTCACCAAGGTAGAAGTGGAACAATTCGTCGCCCACCAGCCTGTGGAGACCCGACCACGACTCGGGCGTGACCAGGAACAGGATCGCCGTGGTGGCCGGATGCCCGTCCGGTCCCATCACCACGTACGTCTGGCGGTAGAAGCCCCCTTCACCGGGGAGCGGCTGCAGGTCGAGGCGAGCAATGACATCCTCGGCAGTCAGCGATTCGGTCATCGGCTTCTCCAGGATGGTTGTCAGGACTGAGTGGAAAGCAAACAAAAAGGACGCCTCTCGGCGCCCTGGTCTGGTACTCCCAGCGGGATTCGAACCCGCGATCTTCACCTTGAAAGGGTGACGTCCTAGGCCGCTGGACCATGGGAGCAACGCCGGAAAAGATACTCTCCCGCCGCCCGGTTGTCAAATGATTTCCCGACGTTGCTTCCCCTTTTCCCGGTGACTGAGACCGGACCTTTACCATCCTCGTCCAGCCGTCCCATTACGGCATGAGCGCAACCACCATTACGGCCGCAAGTCCCATCACCGATCCAGCCCCGAGGGCGGCCATCAATGCGGGACGGCGCACCCATGCCTCCTCCACGTCTTCCAGCCACCGGCGACCGTCGCGGCTGAACACCAACGCCGCCAGCAGGCACGGAACCACCACCAGCAACGCGCCGGCTGCCCCCGGCTGGTCCATGGTTACCGGCGGGACCAGCGGCGCGAAATCGCTCACCACCTGCAACGCAAACCCCAGGAATAGGCTTGGGATCCATGCGAAAAGTTGGGCCAGCCATGTCCCGACCAGCAACATCCCCGCCAGCACGAAGCAGAGCGGAAAAGCCACCAGCATCAACGGCGCCAGCACCACGTTGGCGATCAGACTCACCAATGACCAGGTTCCGAAGGTCATCAGGACCAGGGAAAAGGTGGCAACCTGCGCCAGGAGCACCCCCTGGCCGATGCCTCGAAGATTCGCCTCCAGATCGGATGTCCCATCGATCGGCAACCTGCTGATGATCGCCGCCGTCGCCACCACCGATAGCCAGAACGCGATCAGGTCGGTGTTGTTGGGATTCCACAGCACCATCGCCGCCGCCGTAAGCGCCAGCAGGGTCAATGGGTCGGGTCGCCGCCCCACCCGCGCCCCCAGCAGCATCAGGGTGGACATCGTCGCGGCCCGCACCACCGGCGGTTCCAGTCCGGTCAGGATGGCATACGCCCAAACCGAGCTAATGATGACCACCTGCAACAATACCGATCGCCGCCGATGGCCCACCGGCACGAACGCCGCCCACAGCGAGAGGACGATCGCGACGTTCGAACCACTCACCGCCGTAAT
>JAEZJB010000141.1 GCA_023415845.1 Chloroflexota bacterium
GGCCCGTTGGTCTGCTCAATCGGTATGGTGATCCTGGCGATGGATTCGGCGTCTCCGAAATTGGTGGAGGCGTCGTAGTACGGGATTGGCTCGCCCTGCCATGTCCAGGCCGGAAATGGCTCTCGATTGAGATCGCTCCAGTCGATCCCGGACTTGACAAGTCCGCTGCCGTTGACGCTGATCACGGCGCCCAGTTCGGGGTAATGAGCTCCCAGGAGCAGTGCCAGTTCGGCGCCACGTGAGTATCCGATCACCCCGATGCGTTCGGGATCCACTTCCGGTCGCCGCTTCAACCAGGTGATGGCATTGGCAATGTATTCGAGCGGGATCTCCTCGAGGGCACTGGGCAGCCCCGTCGTGCCAAAGTAGGCAACTGCGAGTGTCGGGTATCCATGCATCGCCAGCATGCCGGACGTGCTGCCTGTCGGGAGACCGCCTTCCGAGCCGCCGAGCACGATCATCGCGGGTTGAGGCCCGTCGATGCGCTCGGCGATGAAATCAGCAACCAGATCCGGTGAGGCAATGGATTCGTGGATGTGATCGGCCGAGAGTCCAGTCCACTCAATCTGTGTCTCGGCAATCACCTGATCTTCTCGGAGCGCCTGGAACGTGATGGTGTGATCGCCCATACGCGCACCCGGATTGAGGCTGTAGAAGGCTGCCCAGACGAGAGCCATTGGATCGGCCGCGGTAAATGAACCGTCCACT
Source organism: Chloroflexota bacterium (assembly GCA_023415845.1). GTDB lineage: Bacteria > Chloroflexota > Chloroflexia > Thermomicrobiales > UBA6265 > JACCYX01. Next base: position 709 of record JAEZJB010000141.1, read on the forward strand.
GGCGCCTGCGTCGATGTGTCGACGAACCCATATTCATCCGCTTCGTAGACGGCGCGGGACCTGCCATAAGTGGTGGTATCGTCCGCGATCAGGGCCTCGATACTGATCGTTTCTCCCGGCTCCAGCCCTCCAACGCCAAGGACAAAACGCTCGTCGTAACGGGAACGCTCGGGGCGAACGCCGAGTTCAGGACCATACGCGACCGGCGAGGCTGTCGGAGTCTGGGCGGTTGCCGTGAAGGGGAATCCTGCCGCGGTCAGGGATCCGGCGACGAAGGTGCGGCGGCTGAGACGTGTGGACATCGATGCCATGCGCAGTCCTTTCAGAGTTTCGACTGGTCTGTCTATCCTACCTTGACTCGTCCGGCGACGAAGTTGGGCAGGGTTCGATTGGGGCGCCAGTCTGGCCATGGCGCGAGCCCATCAGGCGCGGTGGCGGAACCCCCTAATGTCCCGGACCCAGCCACGCTTCGGATAGCTGGCGGGCGGTCGCTCGGCGGATGTCGGGAATTCGAAGAGGCCGAGCATCGGGAGCATCGGGTAGGCGACGCCCTGGTGGGCGTGGAAGACCTGTTCGCCGTCGACCAGGATGCGAGTTTCGGCGTCATTCCACTCGGTGCGGTAGGTGTGCCACTGGGTGGCATCGAGCGCACGCGTGGGGCGGATCATGTCGTCGGTGAGGGTGGGGTCGTGGTGGGCCTTGATGCCGAGACTGAGTTCGGATGACTCGGTGCCAATGGCGTTGCCAAAGAGTTCGACGACGCAGATTTCGCCGGAGTGGTCGGGGGAGTCCGCTTCAAAGCCGACCAGGAAGAAGGCCAGCATCGTGGTGTGGTCGAGTTCGGCTTTGAGGGTGGCTTCCATCGCCCCTTCGCGCGGAAGGAAGAGCCCCTGGCTGGCCTGGGGCGAGCGGACGACGAGCGGCTGTGGGCCGTGGCGATGGGGTCCGAGCGAGGAGCCGGCCGGTCCGGACCAGGTGCCCGACTGGATGCCGCTGATGCGGAGCTCGCCTTCTTCCGGGCGCCAGGGTGGTTGATCGGCGTCGATCCGGAGTTCGAGGCCATCGGTGCCAAGGCGGTAGCGGGCGGCAGAGCGTTCGGGGGTGGTCCAGTGCGGCACGTAGTGGGGGATCCACCGGGTGGGGTCGAGGTCTGCTGTCACGAATGTTTCGGTGAACGTGGGTGTCCACTGCCGGTCGGTCAAATCCGGTGTTGAGGTCATCGATTGCCCTCCGGTGAGCTTTTGCGCACTGGTGCACTCTGTTCTCCCAACGCGACGAGACCGCTGGTGTGACACTCGCCGAGCCGTGCTGGGTTCCCGGTGCCGAGGCCGAAAGGAATTGTCCCGGGCATGCCGACGGTCAGCAAGCATCTCCGGGACCGAAGGCCAGATTTCCGGGTTGGCTCACTCGTGGCGGGTAAACGCGAGGTTGCGGACGCGACCATTGGAGAGTGTGAAGCCGGACACGGCGCCTGCTTCATCGCGCTGGAAATCGAGGCGTTGACCGCCGTCCAGGTTGCCGCGGATGAAGGACCATGGTGTGAACGGCAGGAACGTCTCGTCGGCGTGTTTGCGGCGGCGGATGGCGACCGTCGCCTCGGTTCCGTCGCCATCGGGGACGATCTCGTAGGCCACGCCCAGTTCGTCGCTCCAGTAGATACCGGTGAGCGACTCGATCTCGGAGGGAGTGGGATGCCACGGCTGAATGCGGTCCATGGTGATCTCTGCGCCAGCGAGCGAGACGCCAAGGTGGTCGAGATCGACGCCGTCGGAGATTGCCAGGCGGGCAGACGGCAGGGTGAAGACGCCGGGTGGGTTCTCGTTGAAGGCCGTCTGCTCGGTGCCGCTGTCGAGCCAGAGGCGGCCATCACGCGACGAGAGCACCAGGTGACGATGGCCGTCTTCGCTTTTCCACATGCCGGCCAGTTCGGCATGCGTGGGAACATCCTTATCCGGCGATCGGACGATGGGCGGTCGGGAAGGTTCGAGCAGGTTGCCGAGGACGGTCTCGGCGACACGTTCGGTCAACTGGCCTGGCAGTGAATCGGAGACGTTGGAGAGGACTGCGACGGCGAAGCCAAGATCGGGCAGGCGGAGAAAGTCGGCACGATATCCGTGATCGGCTCCCGAGTGGCCGACGCGACGTTGGCCGCGCCATTCGGCGACCTGCAGTCCCCAGGCGTAGCTCATGGGTGAGCCGTCATTGAAGGTGCCTGGTGTTTGCAGCATGGCAATCAGGTCTGGGCCACCGACCTCGCCGGTGTGGAAATTGGCTTCCCATCTCGCGAGGTCTTCGACAGTAGTGAAGAGGCTGGTAGTGCCGACCACATCGAACTCCGGAATCGAGATCCGGTAGCCGCCGTTCTTCCGTGGTTGATAGGCCTGGGTGCGCCCGCGGACGATCTCGGCATGGTCGTCGTGAACATGCGTGCTGGTCATGCCGAGGGGGGCGAAGATCCGCTCGTGGGCGAACTCGCGGAGCGTCTTGCCGCTGACGCGGTGCACGATGACCGAGAGCAGGGTGTAGCCGGTGTTGGAATAGAGGTATTCGGTGTTTGGCGCGAAGTTGAGCGCTCGCTGACGCCGGACCAGGTCGAGGACATCGTCGGTGGTGACGAGATCCTCTTCGCGCCAGCCAGACATGTTGAGCAGGGACCACTGGTCGCGGAGACCGCTGGTGTGGTGGATGAGGTGACGAATGGTGATGGTTGGTCCGAAATCGGGGAGTTCGGGGATGTAGCGCCGGACCTCGTCGTCGATGTCGAGGAGGTTCTCGGCGGCGAGCAGGGCGATGCAGGCGTCGGTGAACTGCTTGGAGATGGAGGCCACGTGGAAGATCGAGCCGGTGCTGAGAGGGATGTCGTGCTCGAGATTCGACATGCCGTAGGCCTGGAGGTAGACCGGCTCGCCGTAGCGATAGATGCCAACGGTCATGCCGGGGGTTTCCGAGGTGGTCCAGGGCTCGAAGATGCGGTCGACCTGCTCTCTGATGGTGGGAGCAAAGGTCCAGGAGGATGTGGCAGTCATGGGTTGGTGGTCTCCGGCGTGATGGACGGGTGAGACGTTTACGTGTCGTCATGGTGGCAGATGAGGCCACCGCTGGCGATAGCTGGAGGTCTGCTGCGGCGGATGGAGACGTGTCAGGGGCGTGGTGCGGGAGGGTGAAATGGCCGAGCGCACGTCAACGACCCCGGGCGGGAACCTGGTTCCTGCCCGGGGTCGTTGGATGACGGAGAGGTGATCGCTACTTGACGCCGCTGAGGGCCACGCCTTCGACGAGCTGCTTCTGGAAGAAGAGGAAGACGATCAGGAGCGGGAAGGTCGCCATGTTGGCGGCGGCCATCAGGACCGCGTTGTTGGTGAAGTACTGACCCTGGAAGAGGGCGAGGCCGACCGGGATCACGCGCATGTCCATGCTGTTCGTGACGGTCAGACCCCAGAGGAATTCGTTCCAGGACGAGAGCAGGGCCAAAAAGCCGAAGGCGGCGAGGGCGGGGCGGGCCAGCGGCAGGTAAATCTGATAGTAGATCTGGAACGGGTTGGCGCCTTCCAGTTTGGCGGCCTCGTGGAAGTCCCGGGGGATGCCGAGGAAGTACTGGCGGATCATGAAGACGCCGAAGGAACTGAAAATCAGCGGGATGATCAGACCCTGGTAGGTATCGAACCAGCCGAACTCCCGCATGATGATGAAGCGGGGCACGATCAGGACCTGGTCGGGCACCATGAGGCCGGCCAGGAGGATGACGAAGATGGCGTCGCGGCCAGGGAACTTCAACTGGGCGAAGGCGAAAGCGGCCACCGAGGCGATCGCGACCTGGCCGATGGTGCGGAAGAACGTAACGATGATCGAGTTGGCATAGATGCGGAGGAACGGAACGTTTTCGAAGACGTCGCTGTAGTTTTCCCAGCGGATGGTGTTCGGGATCAGGTTGGGCCGGACGGCGAACAACTCGTTCATCGGTTTGAGTGAGGTGGAGATGGACCAGATGAACGGGAGCATGAAGATGATGCCCAGCGTGAGCAGCAACGCATGGAGCCCGATGCGACCGGCCTGGTGACGGAAGGTGCGGTTGGTGGCCATCAGTAGTTCACCCATCGCTTCTGCAGGCGGAACTGGATCAGCGTGAAGGCCAGGATGACCAGCAGCAAGACCCAGGCCACCGAGATGGCGTAACCCATCCGGAACGAGCGGAAGCCCTGGTCGTAGATGTAATAGACGATGGTCGGCAGATTATTCACTTCTCCCATTCTGGTCATCACATAGACCAGGTCGAAGACCTGAAGTGAATTGATGATGCCGATGACAACGAGGAAGAAGGTGGTGGGCGTGAGCAGCGGCAGGGTGATATCGCGGAACTGCTGCCAGCCTCCGGCACCGTCGAGTGACGCGGCATCGTAGTAGTCGCGAGGGATGGCCTGGAGCCCGGCCAGGAAAATGATCATTTCGTAGCCGACACCGCTCCAGAGCAGGACGATGACCACGGCGACAATGGCCCACCAGCGGTCGGTGAGCCAGTTCGGTTGGACCAGCCCGAGTTGGCCGAGGAACGAGTTGATCGGGCCGAACCCCGGGTCGTAGAGCCACTTCCAGATGGTGCCGATCGCGACCGGCATGGTGATGACGGGCAGGAAGAAGAGGATCCGATAGAACGTGCGGAACCGCATCCTGCTGTTGAGGGCAATGGCGAGGCCGAGCCCGATGGTGATGCGCAGTACGACGTGGGGGATGGCGATGGCGAAGGTGTTGACCATCGACTCGCGGAACATGGGGTCGCGGAGGATCTCACGGTAGTTCTGGAATCCGACCCACACCGGCGACTCGATCATTCGCCATTGGGTGAAACCAAGGACGAACGACGCGCCGAGGGCGATCAGGAAAAAGATCGAGAATCCGATCAGCATCGGGGAGATCAGCAGGAAGGCCCAGCGTGCTTCGAGGCGAGCCTGACGCCCCTTCCCCCGGGCGGAAGGATTTGTGACCGTCGAGGTCGCCGGGATATCCAGACTGCTCATGGAGTGGCCCATCGCTGATGACCGGGCGTTTCCCGGTGATGGCAGGTGACGCGAACAGGAGATGACCGGGACGGCCGAGCGGCCATCCCGGTGGTTGTGACGCTAGCCCTGCTGGAGGGCGGCGTTTGCGGCGGCGGCGGCCTCGGTGGCGATCTGGTCTGGCGCGATGTTGCCAGCGAAGCCCTCGATGACCTGCTCGGCCACGGCGCCCTGCCAGGCGGGGCCGACGGTGGGGTTCTGGGTGGCGACACCGTAGTCGGCGGCGTCGATGAAGACCTGGACGTTCATGCCTTCGTTGGCGGCGATGTAGGCCTCCTGCTTGCCGGCCATGGCCGGAATGGTGGCTCCGGATTCGCCAAGGATCGTCTCGCCCTCATCGCTATGGAGGAACTTGACGAATTCGAGGGCGGCGGCTGGTTGCTGGGTGTTGGCCCAGATGACATTGGCCAGGCCATGGATGACAGTGGCTCGTCGCTTGCTGTAGGGCAGCGGGACCACGTCGATGTTGATGTCCAGCTTGGAATAGGTGCCGGCGCGGAAGGAACCGCCGGTCATCATGGCGACGTTGCCGGCCGGGAAGAGGGAGTCGGCGACGGGGTTGGCCTGCTGGATGGCGATGTCCGGGGTGAGGCCATCGACGAAGTAGTTGGCGAGGTACTCGAATGCTTCGGTGCCCTCCGGCGAGTCGACGATGCACTCGGTGAGGTCTTCGTTGAGGTAGACGGCATCGTTCTGGAAGACGTAGTTGGAGTAGTTCTCCTGGCCGCTGGTCTGCATGCCAGCGCCCCAGATGCCGTTCTCGGGATCGTTCATCTGCTCGGCGAGGGCGCGGAAGTCCTCCCACGAAAGATCGTCGCCCGGGTACTCGACGCCGGCGGCGTCGAAGATGTCCTTGTTGTAGTAGAGGGCGATGGTATCGAAGTCGCGGGGGACGCCGTACTGGACGCCATCGAAGGCGTATTCCTCAACCAGCGAGGTGGGGAGGAGGGAGGTGTCGATGCCGCCCTCGACGTTGACGATGGAGGTGATGGGGTAGAGGGCACCGACCGAGCCGTAGACCGGGACGTTGGCGGTGTTGATCCAGAAGACATCGAACGTCTGGCCACCAGCGACGGCAGTCTGGAGCTGGGTCCAGTAGTCGGCCCACGGCACGATCTGCTTTTCAACGGTGATGTTGGGCTGGACAGCCTTGAACGCCTCGATCTGGGCGTCGATGGCTGCTTCCTGCGCGGTGTCCCAGAAGCCGTAGGAAATCGTGACCTCCTCACCGTTGTAGACCGGGGCATCGGACGCGGGAGAGGCGTCCTGGGCACCGGCGAGGCGTGGGAGACCGAAAGCGGTCACGGCGGCCGTGGCAGCGCTCGCCTGAACGACGCGGCGGCGACTGATGGCGGAGTCGAGGGACTTGCGAATGGTGCTCATGTCGAAGATGCCCTTTCGTAATCGAAGACCGAACGGTGTACTTCCCGGATTGTAGCAATAGAGGCAGGGAATCGCGCACCTTCGCGCTGATCGAGGTGCGGAGGGCTGGAAGCGGATGGCTGCAGCCTGAATGATGGTGAGGGGGAGCGGTGCTGGAACATGCGCCATAAACAGCAACGCACCCACTGGCTGGGCGCGTTACCGGAACGCCTGAAAACAAGACGCTCTTGCCAATCCTCCATCTGGCATCTTCATATCCTGCTTTCTGGCAGGAATTGCGTCAATGGTTCAGGGGCGCCATTGGGATCGATGGTGCTCGTGTGGGCCATGTTCTGTCGTTGGGGGTCCGGTGGGCGAAGCGGGAGTGTGGTGGCGAGATGTGCATTGCACAAACTCAAAAACTCACGAACTCGACCTTGCCCGGATCCATGGGGTTTTGGCGGTGGAGTTTATGCGGATTTGCGGAGAGATCCGGCGTTGGAGGGGCAAGATCGGGAGGGGTGAGAAGCCAGGTTCCTGTTCATGCCTATCTATCGTACGCATCGAACGGGCCAAATCCCGCCACTGTGCCCGAAATCTGCCGTTCGTTCGCCGCGATGCGACCAGCGGGGAGGTGGCTTCCAGTGAGAACGGGGCGTGAGCCATCACTGACCGACAGAGGAATGTGCTGACAGGAAGGGATTTCACCATCATCGCCGCCCGGTCTCTCGATCGGGCGGCGATGTGCAGAGAGGGGAAGCGTTGTGGGGAGGTCAGGATTGCAACCAGCGGCGAGCGTGGGCCTGCCCCATTCTTCGCTGCCGGTCGTGGTATTGCTGCCAAAGCCACGACGCCGACCAGAGGACGGCACCGCCGGTCGCGAACAGGACGGCACCACCAAGGAGCGACCACCCCGCGAGAAGGTTGATTGCGGCGACCAGCAAGAAGGCGACGAAGCCCGCGATGGTGGCAGTAAGGAGTGAGCGGGCTCCATGGTGGCGATGCGGAGCATTCAACAGTTCTGCATCGAAGACCAGGGGGTAAATCGAATCGGACGAAGAGTCGGAATTCCGAGGTGAAGCGATCTGCTGCATGTGGATGAATCCGGGGTGAAGAACGATGGACGTGGAGTCCCGGTGCCATGCTGCCTGACGCCAACGCGTGGTTGGGAGGCTGGACTATTTGCTGTAGCAGTAGTCCCTGGTGCCTTCCTTCGAGTTGCAGCAGAAGTAGGCGGAGTTGGACGGACTGTATTGCTTGCAGACCGGACATCCGCCACGACACTGACTGTCTTTCGAGCATGGCAGCATGCAGGTGTCGGACTTTGCGCCCGCCGCCATCGGTGCCGAGACGGAGACGATGACCGGTGCTGCGATTGCGGCTCGCTTCATCAGGCGCCGGCGGGAGGATCGGGTTGCGGAGGTGTCGCCGGAGATTGAGATGGTGGTGTCGAGCAGTGATGCCGCCGAGAGCATCTCGACGGTGGCGGTCACGACTTCCGCCGCGTGACCGGTAGCGGCGGCCAGGTCGGCAATCGTTCGATTCCCGTCACACAACTCCCAAATGGAGGCAGATACCTGGTTGAGTTGATGCAGTTCGTGGGTGGCCTGATCGTAGATCAGGAGATCGTCCTGCGTTGCTGTAGTCACGAGGTCATCACGCCGTGCCTGCGGCACGCGAATGGAAAGGTTTGTCACAACATCCTCCACGATGTGCGACAGAGCCTGGCGTAGCCCAACGCCGCTCTTCGATTGTTTGGTAGGGACCCGCGAAGTAACTGACGAATTCTGCGTGGTGAATCGACCGAATTCAAGGGATTGAGCAGGGCAATTTTGCGCATGGGGCTGATTGGGCATGGTGCACAGGTTCAGCATGCTCGCCGTGGAGCCGCGCAATGGGAAAAGCGCGATGCTCGGGAGGAGCGGTGATGCAGATGCGCTGACTTTGCCCGTACGGGGCTATAGAGAGGGGATCGAGGCGCCCGGGTAGCCAGGGAGTAACCAGGTCATGAGAGACAGTCCTGGTTGGATGATGGCGCTGATCGAGCGGTGGGAGTGCACGGCGGGACTTTGGTGAAACACCAGGGGCGGATTCGCAAACGCGTTATACCTGCAGATTTTGATCAGGAGATGAGCGAACACAGCCAGTGGCGTGCCGTTGCGCTAGCCCTTGCGAGACGGACGCCCCATGATGACGGCAGGAACGGCGCCTGCTCGAATCGTGATCGTGACGTCTTCACCACGGCGGTGATCGATCCGAGGCTGCGTCTCTTTGGAGGAACCGGGGCGTTCAACTTCCACCACACCATTGACGGAATGGAAGGATGTCTTGCGCGGCCTGGCCATCGCTTCACCGACCACCTCGAGCGCTGCCGGCAAGAGATCGGGCCAGCGGACAGCGATGTCCTTCAGGGTGTAGGTGCCATCCGGCAACTCAGCCAACCGGGCTTTGGCCTGCGCCACAGCTTCCTGTTGTTCCGAGGACGAACGTTTCGAGGACATGAGACTCCTTGTAGGCGGCGATAAACGCCAGCGCTTCCGTGGGCGGCCTCCGGTCGTTGTTGAGACAGGGGTCGATCTATTTTCGCAGAGAATGAGTCCGAGGGGAAGAGGGTCATATAGCTCTCGTCGAAGTTTAGCCTTCAGCGAGCCAATGGACGTATCGGCGTGGCGGGAATGAGAGGGCTGCAATTCAGGGACTGCCTGCATCCGGCCTCTGGCCCAACCCGGGGAATTCCACGACGTAGACATGGACCCTCGATCGAAGGCCAGTGACGCGGCGGGCATTGTTTCGGGATGTTTCGGTCCAGCGAGGACGAGCGTGCCGGGCCGGGGCTATGGCGCGGTTGCCAGGGACCCGGCCTGGCCGCAGGAGCCGGGAGACGCAACGTCTGCGTCGGTCCCGGTGGCCTGGGTCCTGAGGCACTGGATAACGATCAGGGATTCCTGAATGCGTCTGGGAGTGGATTTTCAAGCAGTGAGGACGTTGCGAGCATCTCGAGGGTGGCAATCACTACGTCCGGGTCGTGGCCGGTGGCGAAGGCGATATCGGCGATCGTTCGGGTCCCATCGCACATGTCCCAGATAACGGCGGCTACCGAATTGAGGTGCAGAACTTCGTGCACGGTCTGATCGTAGACCAGGAGATCGTCCTGCACGACGGTCATCACAAGGCCGTCACGTCGTGCCTGCGGCACGCGAATGGAAAGGTTTGTCACCACATCCTCCACGATGTGCGACAGAGCATGGCGCAGCCCTACGCCGCTCTTCAATTGTTTGGTAGGGACCCGTCTGCAACCGGCGAAGTGTACGAGCCAGTCGATCCGAATTCAACGGGATCCTGGCCCGGTCGAGACTGCCGGTTTCGGGTGAGCATCTGCCTGCGAGAAGCTCACCCGTGATTTGCGATGAGGCGACTGCCGACCTAGAAGCCAGCCAGCAGTGCAGGCGTCGCGTTGCGCTGGGTCATGAGACGACGATGGTGCCGGTCATGCCGGGGTGGAACGCACAAACGTAGACATACGTGCCGGGGGAGTCGAAGACTACCTGGGCGGTGTCGCCGGCAGCAATCGTGTTGGTATCGAATTCACCATCCTCGCTGGTGGCGGTATGGGGAACATTGTCGTCGTTGGTCCAGGTGACGGTGGTGCCGGCTTTGACCTTCAGCGTGGCGGGCTCGTAGGCCAGGTTGAACATGCGGATATCCGAGCCGCTCGTGGCAGGCGTCGCAGCCGGCGATGCCTGAGGTGTGGCGTTGCCTTGCCCGACGGTGATGGTTCCGGTCATTTCGGGGTGGAAGCGACAACTGTAGGCGAAGGTGCCGGCGTCGGTGAAGGTGATGGTCGAACTGGCGCCGGGATCAATCGTACCGGTATCCCAGTCACTGCCGGTGGCGGTGTGCGGCTTGTCGTCATCGTTGGTCCAGGTGACGGATTCGCCAGGCTGGATGGTGATGGTGCCGGGCTGGAATGCGTCGGTGTCGTCATCGGTAATCCTGACTTGCCAGGAACCGTCAGCCATCTGGGTCGCCGCCATGTGATGATCGTCGTCCCGGTCGTGGTCATCGTCGTCACGATCATCGTGGTCGTCGTGACCGCCTGAATGGTCGTCGTCATCCTTGTGGTCGTCGTGCCTGGCGACCGCCGTGGCACCAATTCCGAGCGAGGCAAGGCCGGCCAGCGTGAACCCGATGAGTTGACGGCGCGAGGACATGCCGACGTGCTCGTCGGCGCCCGAGTCGGGGTTGTCGGGGACCAGGTTCGAATGGTGTGCTGTCATGAAAGACCTCCCTGTTCCTGACGCCTGCCGGAAACCCGGCAGCGGATGCATGGACCCACTCCGCAAGGTGGTGACCAACCATGTATGCCAGTGGAACCTGAAAGATTGCTGAGAACATGGCAAATGCGGGGAGATTCCCTGGCGGGAGATTGCTCCTGCGGGTGACTCGATTGCGTTACGAAGGCGCCTACGGCGGACGGCAGGATGAGGCTGGAACCCCCGGGCGGGACCAGGAAAATGAGCTTACGCATGGTAAGATGCCGCGGCGTTTGGGGCTCCAGTGTGGGGGCTGCACGGGCAGCTTTCAGGGGCAGGATGAAGGGACACCGGCGATGAATGAGTCACAGACGCGGCGGAAACTGTTGGTGATCATTGGCTCGACTCGACCGACTCGTGTTGGCCGAGCAATTGGTGACTGGTTCGTGGCGCACGCTCGCGAGGCGGGAGATTGGGACGTCACCGTTGCCGACCTGCGGGAGCTCGACCTGCCAATGATGGATGAGCCGAAGCATCCGAGCCTGGGCCAGTACGAGCACGCGCATACGAAGGCATGGAGCGCACTGGTGGCCCAGCAGGACGCCTTCGTGATCGTGATGCCCGAATACAATCATTCCTACACGGCGCCGGTGAAGAACGCCATCGACTACCTCTCGAAGGAGTGGGCGTACAAGCCGGTCGGGTTGCTGAGCTACGGCGGAATTTCGGCGGGGCTGCGGGCGGCCACCGCGCTCAAGCCGGTGCTTTCCGCGCTCCGAATGGTGCCGGTGACGGCAGCCGTGTCGATTCCCAGCGTGAGCGAGAAGGTGCAGGACGGCGTGTTCGTGCCCTATGACGCAGCGATCAGTGGCGCCAACTCGATGCTGGAGGAGTTGCAGCGCTGGTCGGGAGCGTTACAGCCGTTGCGGGCCGGTATTGGGTAGCTGCAGGTCGGCGATGGATGTTGGATGACCACATGAAACGGCGGGCCGGACATGTCCGGCCCGCCGTTTGCATAATGCGTGTGATGTGGTGCCGAGTGTTAGGCCGGGGCGGCGACGCCGTCGATGCGGACGATTGCGCCGGCTGGCATGCCGGGACCCGACATCAGGGTGTAGACGGTGACGTAGAGGTTGCCGTCGCCATCGAAGACGATGCCGAGGGGCATGACCAGCCCTTCGACGACTGGCTCGACGGTCTGGTCGGGCAGGATGCGGAAGATCGTGCCGACCGGAGCGCCTTCGGGATTGTCCATGAGCTGGGAAAGATAGAGATTGCCGTCCGGGCCGGAGGCAAGGCCGGTCACGAACGAGCGTCCGAAAGCCTGGGGAGTGAAGGTGGCGAAATCGCCATCACCGTCGATCTTGAGGACCGATGGCGCATCCTCGGGCCAGAATTCGCTGAGCAATGAAATGTAGGCACCACCGTTGTGATAGATGACGGCGGTTGGCACCGGGTGGCGTGGCTCGTAGCCGGCATCGGGCACGAGTTCGGCCAGGTTTGGCACGACGGCACGCAACTGGATTTCGCCTGTCGCGGCATCTACCGAGTAGACCGTGTTGCCGCCGGCGTCGTTGACGGTCAGGCGGCCGTCGCTGCGACCAGCAGCAATACCGTAGATGTTGGGGTTGACATCGGAGCCGTCGGGGTTGTTTTCGATTTCGGGGAGGTTGAAGTCCGCGATCGAGGTGACGGTGCCGGTGGCAGGATCGAACGAGAAGACGTTGTTTTCGCCTTCGAGCGGCTCAACACCGGCAAGCACGGCCGTGCCGCCGATGGTGAAGTAGACGATGCCGTCCTGGATGGTGATGCCCTGGGGGCCGACACCATCGCTGTAGGAGGCGAGACCACTGACGACGACGGAGACGGTGCCGTCGGGCGCGACGGCTGAAATCTGGCCGGTGTAGCCGCGGGTCGAGCCGCCGACAACGACTTCTTCCTCGATTGGCGTGCCTTCCATGACCGGTTCGGCTTCCGGGGAGGCTTCAGCAGGTGGTGGGCCAAAGACGAACGCCTCTTCACCACCGACGCCCACTTCGGCGACATACAGCGTGCCGTCGTCGGCGAAGGCCATGTAGCGTGGATTGTAGAGACCCTGGGCGTAGATGACTGCGCCTTCGGGGAGAGGGGGGAGACCCATATCGCCAGCCACAGGAGAAGCTTCCTGTGCACCTGCCCGGGTGATGGTGCCAGCTGCCAGAACAGCAGCTCCCGCAGAAACGGTGAAGGTCCGGCGATTCATCGAGATGCTCACGAACACGCTCCTTGGTGAGATCAGGTTGTGAAGTTGGGTCCCGGTCGCTCTTATGGTACCTGCGATTGGTCAACGCCGGGAGTGGCTGAGGGCACAACCTCCACGGGCAATAGCCTATCCGGGTGGGAAACGACGCGGGTGGCGGGAAAGTTCCCGCCACCCGCGACCGCAGGGGCAGCTCGTTGATCGTGGCAGGTCAGTCCATTTCGTGGGCGATGGCGAGGATTTCCTGCTCGGCGATCCGGGCTTCTTCTTCCTGGCGGGCGAGCTCGGCGTCTCCCCGGAACTGCGAATTGTGCAACCGGCGGTAGAAGCCGTTCATGGCCAGCAGTTCCTCATGGGTGCCACGTTCGATGACCTCGCCATGGTTGATGACGAGAATCTGGTCGGCCGAGCGAATGGTGCTCAGGCGATGGGCGATGACGAAGCTGGTGCGACCCTCCATCAGGCGGAGCAGGCCCTGCTGGATCTGGCGTTCGGTGCGGGTGTCGACCGAACTGGTGGCCTCGTCGAGGATGAGGATAGTGGGGTGGGAAATCGCGGCCCGGGCGATGGCGAGCAACTGTCGCTGGCCCTGGGAGAGATTCCCGCCGCGCTCGGTCAGTTCGGTGTCGTAGCCGTGCGGCAGTCGGCGGATGAATTGATCGGCATTTGCCAGTTCGGCAGCGGCCACGATCTCCTCTTCCGTCGCGTCGAGCCGACCGTAGCGGATGTTCTCGCGGACGGTGCCGGCAAAGAGGAAGGTGTCCTGCAGCACTACCCCGAGCTGGCGGCGGAGATCCGCCTTACGCAGGCTCCGTATCTCGTGGCCGTCGAGCAGGATCTGGCCGAAATCGATCTCGTAGAACCGGGTCAGCATGTTGATGATGGTCGTCTTGCCCGCACCGGTGGGACCAACCAGTGCGATCAACTGGCCTGGCGTGGCATGGGCCGAGACATCTTTGAGCACCGGGGTCTTGCCATCGTAAGAGAATTCGACGTTGTCGAGGACGACATCGCCGGTGAGGGTGACCGGGGCAGCGTCGAGCGCATCGACTTCGGACGGCTCATCAAGCAACTCGAAGACGCGCTCGGCGCCCGCGATGGCGGATTGTATCTGGTTATAGAGGTTGGCGATCTGGTTGATCGGCTGGCCGAGTTGCCGGGTGTACTGGAGAAAAGCCGCGACGGTGCCGACCGTGGCGTTGCCGTTGACCACGAGCCAGCCGCCGGTGCCGGCGACGGCGGCGATGCTGAGATTGCCGACAAAGTTCATCAGGGGGCCGACGAATCCGGCGAACGTCTGGGCGCGGGTTGAGGCGGCGCGCAATTCGGCGTTGGTGCGGTCGAACTGGGCAATGACCTCATCCTGGCGACTGTAGGCGATAACGACCTTCTGGCCAGTGATGGTTTCCTCGATGGTGCCGTTGAGGTCACCAAGGTACTTCTGCTGGCCGCGAAAACCGGCGCGGGTTTGCTGGCCGATATAGCGGTTGACCAGGACCGAAAAGATGACGGTGGTTGCAATGGCGACGACCGCCAGGAACGGCTGGAGGATCAGCATCAGCGCGATGACGCCGACGATGGTCAGCAGCCCGGAAATGATCTGGCTCAGGCTCTCGGAGAGGACCTGATTGACATTTTCGACGTCGTTGGTGAGCCGGCTCATCGTCTCGCCGTGCGGACGCTGGTCGAAGAACTGGATCGGCAGCGTCTGGAGGTGGGTGAAGAGTTCGTCCCGGAGGGTGAGGACGGTTTGCTGGGCCAACTGGGCCATGATCCAGCCGACCAGCCACTGCAGAAGCGACTGAACGGCGTAAAGGCCGATCAGGATCAGGACGATTTCGCGCAATTTGCCCATGTCGCGGGGCGTGATGGCATCGTCGATCGCCCGGCCCAGCAGCCAGGGCGCAGTGACGGTGACGCCGGTGCTGATGACGACGAGGATCGCCGCGAGCAGCAGGCGCCCGCGCTGCCGGGAAAGGTATCCCCACAGCCGCCAGAGCGTGGCATTGGTGTTTTTCGCCCGAACCGGCTCGTCCATCATGTGGCCGGCGGGACCACCCCTACGCTGCACCATCGAACTCACCTTCGCTTTCCATCTGCGACTCGTAGATGTCGCGGTAGACCGGTGAGGTGACGAGCAGTTCGTGGTGGGTGCCCTCGGCGATCAGTTCGCCCGCTTCCAGCACGAGGATCTTGCTGGAATTGAGCACGGCGCTGATGCGTTGGGCGACGATGATGCGCGTTTGCCTGACAGTGGCCAGGGCCTGCTGGATGCGGGCTTCGGTGGCGACATCGACGGCGCTGGTGCTGTCGTCGAGGATCAGGATCGGGGCGTGGAGAATCAGGGCGCGGGCAATGGCGAGACGCTGCTTCTGGCCGCCCGACAGATTGACGCCGCGCTGGCCGATCACCGAGTCGAGTCCCTCGGGCAGGGCCGAGATGAAGTCCCAGGCCTGGGACATGCGGGCGGCCTCCTCCACCTCGGCGTCGGAGGCTGTGGGCCGGCCGTATCGAATGTTGTCGCGAATGGTGCCGGAGAAGAGGATCGATTCCTGCAGGGCGATCGCCACGAGGGAACGAAGGGTCGGTTCGTCGTAGTCGCGGACATTGACGCCATCGATCAGGACCTCGCCGGAGGTGACATCGTGGAAGCGGGGAATGAGGTTGACGAGTGTGGACTTGCCGGAGCCGGTGGCACCGAGGATTGCGATTTCCTGGCCAGGCTCGGCGACGAACGAAATGTCGCGGAGGGCGGGGGCGCCGTCGGCTTCATAGGCAAACGAGACGTTGCGGAATTCGATGCGGCCCTGGCGCCTGGCCCGCTCGATGGGGATCGGCGGCGGCAGGATGACGGGTTCAGTGTCGAGCACCTCGTTGACGCGACCGGCGGAGGCTTCGGCGCGTGCGAACCGCAGGCTCAGCATCGCGAGCAGCATGATGCCGAAGAGACTCAGGAGCATGTAATTGGAGAAGGCGACCAGTTGCCCGACTTCGAGGTCGCCAGTGTTGACCAGGTTTCCGCCATACCAGTAGGCGGCAACGATTCCCACGTTCACCAGGAACATCAGGAGCGGCATGACCGCGACCATGTAGCGCATCACCCTCAGCGTGGCGTCGCGCAGGTCGGCATTGGCGGCGTGGAACCGGTCCTCCTCGTACCGGGCCCGGGCGAAGACACGCACGACGCGGACCCCGGCGAGGTTTTCCTGCATCACGGTGTTCACCCCGTCGAGCTTTTTCTGGACGAGACGGAACAGCGGATAGGCGATGCGCATGACGACGGCGATGAGGATCAGGATAAGGGGAATGAGGATGACGAAGAGGATCGCCAGTTTGGGACTGGTGATGGTGGCCAGGATGAGCGAGCCGAAGAGGAGCAGGGGGGCGCGGATCATGATGCGGAGCATCATCGCGACCATGTCGACCAGTTGCGTGACATCGTTTGTCAACCTGGTGATGAGCGATCCGGTCTCGAGATGATCGAGATTCGCGAACGAGAATGATTGCACCTTGCGGAAGAGGGTTCCACGCAGATCGGCGCCGAATCCCTGCGAGGCGCGAATGGCGAACACTCCACAGAGCACTCCGCCGACAAGGCCAACGACGGCCACGCCAAGCATCAAAAATGCGGTGTTGCGTACGACATCAACGTCGTTTTTGGCTATTCCGTCGTCAATGATGCGCTCGACCAGGCGAGGTTGAAGGAGGTCGGCGCCGACTTCAATCGCCATCATGAGCGGGGCGAGGATC
>JAEZJB010000015.1 GCA_023415845.1 Chloroflexota bacterium
GATGGCCGCGAAATCCCGGGCTTCCTGTTCAAACCGGAGGGTGATGGCCCATTCCCGGTGCTGATCGAAATCCACGGCGGACCAGAATCACAACGGCGCCTTCAGTATTCGTCCGCGGTTCCCACCAACCAGTTGATCCAGTCATTGGGCATCGCCGTGCTCGCCCTCAACATTCGGGGCAGCATCGGCTACGGCAAGGCCTACAGCCATCTCGACGACAAGGAGAAGCGCCTCGACACCCTGAAGGATGTCGAGGCTGCGGTAACCTGGCTGCGCAGTCGCGACGATGTCATCGCCGATCGCATCGCGGTGATGGGTCAGAGCTATGGCGGCTACATGACGCTCGCGTCGATTACCTTCCTGCCTGATCTCTGGACGGCGGCGGTCGATGTGGTCGGCATTGCGAGCTTCGTCTCATTCCTCGAGCGCACCGGGCCATGGCGGCGGAAGCATCGGTCGGAGGAATATGGATTTCTTGAGACTGACCGCGACATGCTTGAGCGCATCTCACCATTGAACAAGGTCGACCAGATCACGACCCCGCTGTTCGTCATCCACGGTCGAAACGACCCGCGCGTCCCGCTTTACGAAGCCGAGCAGATCGTCGCGGCCCTGGAGGCGCGGGACCAGGAAGTGCACCTTCGTGTCTTCGACGATGAGGGTCATGGCCTTTCGAAGCGAGCGAACCGGATTTTGGGCTATGCCGAGGCCGCTGGCTTCCTGGCCAGTCACCTGCTCGCATAGGCAGGAAATTGAGGAAAGTGGCTCGTATCATCTGGGAACGTCGTCTCTTGCCGGCGGCGTTCCCTCGCGCACCACTCGGGAGCCACCCACATGACCACTGCCTCAGCACCACAGATCGCCTCGCTGGCCGAACTCCGCGAATCGGGCTATGAGTCGCGAACCGTGCGGCAGGAGCTCCGCGACAACCTGATCGCTCGCCTGCGAGAGCAGCAACCACTCTTCGAGGCAATTCATGGTTATGAGACGACGGTTATCCCGCAGTTGCAGAATGCGATCATCGCCGGTCACGACATCATCCTGCTTGGTGAGCGCGGCCAGGCCAAGACCCGTATTGCCCGCTCACTGACCACGCTGCTCGACCCCTGGATGCCGATCGTGGCGGGCTCGGAAGTGAACGATGATCCACTCCGGCCCATCTCTGCGTTCGGCAAGGCAGTCGTCGCGGAAAAGGGCGAGGTAACGCCCATCGATTGGGTGCCACGTGACCGTCGTTTCGCCGAAAAGCTCGCTACGCCAGATACCACCGTCGCCGACCTGATCGGCGAGGTCGATCCGATCAAGGTCGCCGAGGGTCGCTATCTCAGTAGTGAGGAAATCATCTCGTTCGGCCTCATTCCGCGCACGAATCGCGGCATCTTCAACCTGAACGAACTTCCCGACCTCGCCGAACGCATTCAGGTCGGATTGCTGAACATCCTCGAAGAGCAGGATGTCCAGATCCGGGGTTTCCAGGTCCGCCTGCCCATCGACCTGCTGGTGGTCGCCTCTGCCAACCCGGAGGACTACACGAATCGTGGACGCATCATCACGCCGCTGAAGGACCGCTTCGGCTCCCAGATTCGCACCCACTATCCCGAGACCGTGGAGTTCGAAAACCGGATCGTGGAACAGGAGCGCACCCATCCAGCGGTCCCGGGCATCGACGTCAGGTTGCCCGACTACATGCAGGACATCGTGACCGAGATCTCGCATCTGGCCCGCCAATCGCCGGTGGTGTCACGCCGCAGCGGCGTGTCCGTGCGCATGAGCGTGGCGAACACCGAAGCCGTCATCGCCAACGCCATCCGCCGCGCCCTGGCCACTGGCGAATCTCAGGCCGTCCCTCGCATCTCCGACCTCGACGCCATCTATCCCGCCTCGATGGGCAAGATCGAATTTGAAACCTTCGGCGAAGGACGCGATGAAGATGCGCTGGAGCGGATCGTCGGCGAGGCGATTCGCACGGTCTTCCTCCAACGCGTCGATCCGACCATGCTCGGTCCACTCATCACCGCGTTCGACAACGGGCTCGTCGTCTCCATCGGCGAGGACGCCGACGCCTATTCCTATATTCACCAGGTGAGTTCAGTCGACGGCCTGGCCGACATCGCGGCCTCCCTCGTGACCAGCAATTCGCCGCAGGAAATGGCCGCCGCCATTGAATTCATCCTTGAAGGGCTCCATCAGGTCCGGCGCGTCAGTCGCCGCCACCGTGCCGGCACCGGCACCACGTACGCGGCCTGAGTCAGGGTCAATCCGCGGTCTTCCCACGCCTGCTTGACGCTCGAAAGGCGGTCTCATGCATCACGTTTTCAACGCCGCCGACTACCTCCGCTGGGACGAAACGCTCGAAGCATCATTGACGCCAGACGAACTGATGGATGCCCTGGCAGAGGACATCCTGAAAGACGGCAACCTCAATCTGTCGCTCCAACGCGCGTTCCGCTGGGGAACGCCCGATAGCAAGGGTCTGCAGGATCTGCTCCGACGACTGAAGGAGGAGCGTCAGAAACTGCTCGAACGCTTCGACTTTGGCTCCACCGTGGACCAGGTTGAGGAGCAACTGAAGGACATCGTGCGGCGAGAGCGCGAGACCGTGCAGGATCGGCGGGACCAGTTGTCCACCGCCGAAAATGGTTCGATGGAAGGTTTCGAGCAGTTCGTCCGCGATCGCGAGGAGACGCTCGACAACCTCTCTCCGCGGCCAGCCGACCAGATCCGCCAGCTCGAAAACTACGAGTTCCTCAATCGACAGGCCGGGGAGGACTTCGCCAACCTCGTCGAATCGCTGCAGCAGCAGGTCGCCGACGCCCTCTTCGGGAACCTGATGGGCAACAGTGGCGAGGGAGGCGAGACCGACCTCTCGGAAATGCGCGAATTCCTCCAGGATCTCAATGAGGCGTTCGAGCAGGAGCGGAACGGCCAGCAACCCGATCTCGACCGGCTCAACAATCGCTGGGCCCAGCAGCTCGGTGGTCGGGTGAACAGCATGCAGGAGTTGCGCGATCGCCTGCGCGCCCGCATGCAGGCTGCCCAGAATCTGCTCAACATGCTCTCGCCTGAACAGCGGTCCGCGCTTCAGCAGATGATCGATCAGTCACTTGAGGCCGCCGGACTGATGGAGGAGATGCGCAAGCTGCAGGAGGCGATCGGACCAATCGGCCAACCCTCCATGCCTCAACAGGGCCAGGGCGGGTCGGAGCCGGCGCCGCTGGGCATGGCAATGCAGGTGCTCGACCAGGCTGACCGGATGCGTCAACTCGAAGCTGAACTTCGTGGCGTGCACCAGCTCGACGAACTCTCAGGCATCGACCCCGAGCTAATGCAGAGCGTTCTATCGGAAGAGGACCAGGAGTGGCTGAACCGCTGGACCCGCATCGAGGAAGACCTCGAAGACGCCGGCTTCGTCAATCGGACGGCCCGCGGCCTCGAACTGACGCCACGCGCCGTCCGCCGCATCGGTGAGAAGGCGCTTGAAGACATTTTCGCCTCCCTCCGGCAACAGGGGCTCGGCGAGCACGACACCACCAAACGCGGCATGGGCGGTGAACTGGTCGAGACCTCACGGCCGTGGCAGTTTGGCGACCCCTTCGCACTCGACCTCCCTCGCACCGTCATGAACAACGTCCTGCGTCATGGGCCGGGGGCACCAGTTCGCCTCGATCCAGACTCCTTCGAAGTACAGGATCGCGAGTCCCGCACTTCTACGGCGACAGTGCTGCTGATCGACATGAGCCGCTCGATGCTGAACAACGGCTGCTGGGACGCCGCGAAGCGATCGGCCCTGGCGCTGGATACGCTCATCAGGAGCAAGTATCCGCGTGACATGCTGGAGTTGGTCGGATTCTCGGCAACGGCTTCCCCGCTGCGGATGGTCGACCTGCCAACCCTCGAATGGAACGAATACACCTTCGGCACCAATCTTCAGCACGCGCTCGAACTTGCCCGCGAAAAGTTGCGTCCCGAGCGAGGCCGCAATCGACAGGTCATCGTCATTACGGATGGCGAGCCAACCGCGCACATCGAGCACGGATATCCCGTCTTCAATTACCCCACCACACCCGAAACCTACGAGGCAACCATCCGCGAGGTCATCCGCTGCACGCGGGAAGACATCACGATCAATACCTTCCTGCTGGAGAGCACCCCTCGCATGCGCGCCTTCATTGATGACCTGATGCGCGTCAACCGGGGACGAGTCATTGCCGTTGATCCCGATCATCTCGGCAATTACGTCCTCCGCGATTTCCTCTCTGGACATAACCAGCAACGGCGCGCCTGAACTGACACGTTTTTTTGATGCCCTTCCCACCGATCGTGGCACCTTCGCGACACCGGTTTGGCGATCATGAACGCAGAACGCAACTGGAGGCGTTAGCGGCAGGAGGCCTTACCATGTTTGATCGAATCGTCGTGCCACTGGATGGATCGGATGTCGCCGAACAGGCGCTGGAAGCGGCAGCAAACCTCGCCCGTCGGCTCAACGTGCCAATGCACCTGATCCGGGTGACGGACATGCCCCACGCCGATCTGACGGCGATGTATGGCTACATGGCCGATGGCCGCGTGGTGGCCGAAAAGGTGAAGTCGGAAATCTCGTTGGCGCATGAATACCTGGCGGAGAACATGCAGTCACTCGAAGAGCTGGATCTTCGGGTGTCCACGCAGGTGGAAGTCGGGATGCCGGCGACGGCCATCGTCGAGTCGGTGCGCGAAGGTGACGTGATCGTCATGGCGTCGCACGGCCGAAGCGGCATCGCCCGCTGGTATCTCGGCAGCGTGGCCGAGCAGGTCATGCGCCAGTCGCCCGTCCCGGTCATGATCGTACGCGGGCCGCAGGCCAGGCGCTCGATTTCTTCCAGTGGATCGGTCGCCGTGGCATCGTAAACACCGGCCAGGTGCTACGATGTCCGGATGGATGAATCTTCCGAGATCGACGATTTTGTGAGGCCCGCTCTCGACAGCCCGGGTTTGACGCCGCAATTGATTGACGCCTGGTTCGCCGCGCTCCAGATCTCGACGGAGATCGATCTCCCGGTGATCCTGCAGCGACTCGTCAACCTCGCGCGTGAAGTCGTGCCGTCGAAGTACGCCGCCCTGGGGGTGTCCGACAATGACGGCCGGATCCTCCAGTTCATCACCTCGGGCATCAGTGCCGCCACCAGGGCCGCGATCGGTCCCATTCCTCAGGGTCACGGGCTGCTGGGAGCCCTGATCCAGGACCGCGAACCGCTGATGGTGTCCAACATCGCCTCCGATCCGCGTTCGGTCGGGTTCCCCCCGCATCATCCGCCCATGCGGACGTTGTTGGGGGTCCCGATCATGCTCGGCAACAGGGTAATGGGAGACCTTTACCTGACCGAGCACGCCGGAGGTGAACCGTATTCTGAAGAGGACCTTGCCGCGCTCCGGATTCTCGCCGCCCACGCCGCCACCACCATCGAACGCGCCCGCCTGCTGAAAGAGTCGCGAGATGCGCACCATCTCGCCGCCGAACAACGCGACCACCTCGAAACCATCCTCGCCAGCATGCCGACCGCAGTCCTGATCCTCGCCAATCCCGATGGAGCGATAGAGTCGGCCAATGCCGCTGCTCGCAGCCTGATGCTGGGACATCGTCACCATCCTGGCCTGCCGGTTCCAATGGAGGATTACTGGTTCGAGGACCCGGACGGCGGACCAATCCCACCTCAACACTGGCCGGGTCGCCGCTCCCTGACCGGCGAAGTCGTCCGCAACAAGCAGCTCAACCTCGTCCTCGCCGAGGGCCAGAAAATCCCGGTCCTGATTCAGGGAGCGCCGCTCCGTGACTCGCAGGGAGCCGTGCAACGTGCAGTCGTGATCATGCAGGACATCACGCGGCTGCGGGAAGCCGAGCAGCTCAAGGACGATTTTCTTTCCCTCGTCTCCCACGAGATGCGGACACCCCTCACTGCCATTCACGGTGGCGCCAGCCTGCTCTCCACCCACGGCGATTCGCTCGATCCAGAAACACGCCGGGAACTGCTGTCAGACATCCTCATCGAGAGCACGCGCCTCGAACGGACCCTGGCCAACATCCTTGCGCTCACCGGCATCCAGGCGGGGCGCGTCGAACCGTCCACGGAACCCGTGCTGCTGCGCCAGTTCCTCGAAAGCGTCATCGAGTCCGCCCGTCCGCTGGTCGCCGCGCACCATGTAATGCTCGAAGTGGAGCCCGGCCTGCCGCCCGCGGAAGGCGACCCGGAGTTGCTGGCCCACGTGGTGCGAAACCTGATCGAAAACGCGGCAAAATATTCCGCGGCCGGGTCCAGAATCTGCCTCAGCGCCCGCCGCGCGGCCGACGGCCTGACCGTCAATGTCGAGGACGAAGGTCATGGCATCGCCAAAGAACATCTGCCGTTCGTGTTCGACAGGTTCCGCCGCCCCGGTGCCGATCCCACCATCCGTGGCATGGGGCTCGGTCTCTATCTGAGCCGCAGCCTGGTCGACGCGATGGGTGGTACGCTCAGGGTGAAATCGGATGGTCCAGGCAAAGGCACCTGCTTCACGGTGGGGCTGCCGATCGCAACCGGCTGGAGTGACCTCGAGGAGATCGAATCCTGATGCGGAAACAGCTTGTGCTCGTGGTCGATGACGAACCGGCAATCGTGAGGCTCACCCGTGCCCGGCTCCAGGCCGACGATATGGGGGTCGTCACCGCCTCCAGCGGCGTCGAAGCTCTCGAAGTGCTCGACAGGGAACGCCCCGACCTCGTCATTCTCGACGTCATGATGCCCGAGATGGACGGCTTCGAAACGCTCCGCCGCATTCGCCAGTACTCCGCAGTCCCGGTCATCATGCTCACTGCGCGGGTCAGCGATCCCGACAAGCTGCGTGGATTCGAGTATGGCGCCGATGATTATCTGACCAAGCCGTTCAACCCCGACGAACTGGCCGCCCGGGCTCATGCGCTTCTCCGTCGCAGTGCCGGAGTCGTCGCCTCCGCCAACACGGTGCTCACCTACGACGGCGTCACCATCGACCTCGACCAGCGTGTGGTGACTGTCAACGGCCAGGAGGTTCGGCTTTCCCGCACCGAGTGGGATCTCCTCTACCAACTGGCCAGCAACGCCGGCAAGGTGATGCTGCACGGTGAGCTCCTCAGCCGCATCTGGGGTCCCGAGTTCCGCGACGAAGTCCATTACCTGCGCACATGGGTAAGCCGCATCCGGGCGAAGATCGATCCCGAGGGCTCCAGCGATCCGCTGATCCAGACCTTCCCTGGCATTGGCTACCGCATGATCAGCCCCCCGGAACACGCCTAGTCGGAGGCATCTCCCCATCCCGCTGTCCCAACCGAGGCCGTCACGGCTTCGCCGGATGGGAACGCCAGCTTCTTCCCTGGGCTCACGTCGGCATGAGCGGCTGAAGTCCTGCCTCCGTCTCATCTTCTCGTGAAATTCCCCGCCGTCCTGGCCCATGTTCATCACGCGCTGAGTGTTGCCATAATCGATTTAATGCGACATAATCGGTTCCAGGTTCTCCCAAGCGAAATAGCCTGCATGGGTGAGCATCAAGTAGCGCGAGCAATCCATCATGGGGTCGGACTTCCCGCACCGCGTGAAGCCAGCATGGCTGGAGCCCGGGACGTGAACGTCAGCCTGGCATTCTTCGACGGTCGCTTGGTCGAATCGTCCATCACAAGTCAAGGAGTATGTCCGCATGGATGGCGACAAGTCAGAGTCAGTCAGGGCGTCGAACGTCGTACTCGTCCACGGCGCATATGCCGACGGTTCATCCTGGTCATCGGTGATTCCGATTCTCCAGGCCACCGGCTTGAAGGTCACTGCCGTGCAGAATCCGCTCACTTCCCTGGCTGACGACGTGGCCGCCACGACCCGCGCGCTCGATCTCCAAAACGGCCCGACTGTCCTGGCCGGTCACTCATGGGCGGGCACCGTCATCAGCGAAGCGGGGGTTCACGAGAACGTCATCGCGCTCGTTTACGTAGCGGCCCGCGCGCCGGATGCCGGTGAGGACTATGGTCACCTGGCTTCCACCTATCCGGCCGCTCCGGCGACGGCCGGTCTCATCCATCACAATGGCTTCGCCCAATTGAGTGAGGAAGCGTTCCTCGCTGATTTCGCAAACGGCATCGATGAGACTCACGCTCGGGCACTCTATGCCGTTCAGGGTCCGATTTCCGATGAACTGTTCGGCGGTAAAACCACGCAGGCAGCCTGGCGTACCAGACCCTGCTACTACTCGGTGTCAAAACTCGATCGAACCACCAACCCGGACCTCGAACGATTCCTCGCCCAACGCATGCAGGCCACGACGATCGAACTCGAGAGCGGCCACCTGGCGATGATCACGCATCCGCAGGAGATCGCCTCGTTGATTCTCCGGGCTGCAGGCCAGGCTGCTTAGGCGGCGAAGTCCTCCCTTGGCCGACCATCCTGTCCTGAACGGCCGCGTGTTGCCCATTCCCCATAAGCGATATTTCCGCGAAAATGACAGCCAGAGTGTTCCGCGAGCGGCTGTTTTCATGATCGTGAGACCAGGTGGAGAGCAAGCGATGTCCAGCAGGTTGGCCCATATCGGTGTCCGCGCGTCCGATCTATCCGCAACGCTGCGGTTCTGGCGCGACGGGCTGGGCCTGGCCGTCATGGTGGAAACGGATGCGCATAGCGATCTCACTGACGGCCTGCACAACTTCCGCGTCTTTCAGCATGGCGGTTCACCGCGGCCCCCTCACGTCTCCGGCATGCTCGACTATCTGCATATCGGTGTGGTCGTCGACAACCTGGCCGACACTGCCGCGCGCATGACGGACCTTGGGTTCGACATCGTGTGGGATGGAATTGACGGTGGTCGCCCGTACGATCCGGCCAATCCGCCAGCTGAGTCGTTCAAGGTCGAAGATCCCGACGGCATCGTTGTCGACGTCACTGCCTCTTTCGACCAATGGCCCGGTGTCACCATCGGCTAGCACCTGATTGCGAACTGCTCCGGCTCGCCTGGACCAGTGAGGCGTGTACTGGACACGCGCTCAGAGGGAATCACCGGCCAGCACCTGCTCCACAGCCATTCTTTCGTCCTGGTCGGTCGACCGGATCGATGTCCAGATCAATGCGACAAAGATGAACGTGGCGATGAGGATCGCGCCGCCAATGGCTGGAATTGGTGCAGCCCAGGGCCCCGCATTCAGTAGCTCGTGTCGGTCCCACGGCCACTGGGTCATGAGCCTGGTCACGTCCTCTCGTTCGGTTGGCTCCTGAACTCGCCTCAGGTTGATAACCGCTAGCTGGAGCAGCGTCGGAGACCAGAACGCGACGCAGACGCTGATCGCGGTCGTCAACGCGAAGAGGGAGACAGCCAGAGCCCGTTCGCTCGCCAGGCCCATGTCCAATTGCTCTCGCCGAAAGAGGACATCTCCCTCTACCGAATCCCAGTACACCCACACCGGGTTGACGACCCACCGCAGCCAAAGCATGGCGATCACTGCGACCGTCACCATCCCCAGGAATGCCTGTGGTAAAGCGTGAGCGACTTTCTCGCTGTCAACACCCGGCAGGATCCCGGTCATGTAGCCCGCCACCGCGACCACTGGCCGGCCGAGCAAGGATAGCCCTGCGTCTCCCAGCAGCCACCAGGCGACAATCGCACACAGGGCAGTCAGCCAGTGTGCGGCAGAGAGGAACCGCACTCGCCATCGACGA
>JAEZJB010000252.1 GCA_023415845.1 Chloroflexota bacterium
CGAGGAGGGCATCCCACGGCTCGTCGACGCGGTCGAAGCAGGTCTGGACGAGGAGTTTGCTTCCACCGCGGGAGAGGGCGAGGACCTCGTAGGCGGTCGTGAGGGCCGTGACCTGGGCGGGGGTGACGTCGGTGACGAGGATCGGTTCATCGAACTGAATCCACTCGACCCCGGCGGCGGCGAGTTTTTCGACGATTTCGGTATAGACCGGCAGCAGGCGGTCGAGGAGGGAGAGCGGGTCGAAGCCGGGGACGGTGGGCTTGGCAAGCGAGAGGAAGGTGAGAGGTCCAAGAAGGACGACCTTGCCGTTGATGCCGGCCTGCCTGGCTTCATCGACCATGACGAATGGTTTGGAACCGCTGAGGGAGAAATCGGTTTCCGGACCGAGCTCGGGCACGATGTAGTGGTAATTGGTGTCGAACCACTTGGTCATTTCCATGGCGCCGATGGGATTGGAGCCGGACCGACCCCGGGCCATGGCGAAATAGGTATCCATGCCGAACTGGTCTTCGGTGGTGCGATAGCGCGGCGGGCGGGCACCGAGCAGCCCGAGGGTATCGAGCACCTGGTCGTAGAACGAGAAGTCGTTGATGGGAATGAGATCGATTCCGGCCCCTTGCTGGGTTTGCCAGCCAGAACGGTAAATCTCGCCGGCAGTGGTGAGGAGGTCCTCGGCGCCGATGCGGTCGTTCCAGAATGCCTCGAGAGCCTTCTTGAGTTCACGATGCTTGCCGATGCGGGGATAGCCGGGAATGGTGGCGACTGCCATGGTGTTTCCCTCCGGTGGGATGTGGCTGGTGCCGGATGCGTGATCCGGCACCAGAATGGACCTGATTGAACCGCCAGCGCGACGGCCCATCCGTGGTCTCGAGTATATCGTCAATTCGTGACTAGTCAATTCATGAATAAGGTCGTTGGCAGGTGTTGACCTCCTGTCGGCGATGCCAGCGATCCTGGTGGCTCACGCTTGCGTGGTCGGCGGCAGGTGAAGCCACGGCGGCAAGCTGACGTTGGATTTTGCGGCTGGCCGGGTTTCCGGAGCGGCAACTGTGTCAGGCATGTGGTTGGCCACGAGTTCATGAACGTGCTCCATTCATTCGCGGTTCTTCTACGGAACCGAACTGGAGTCGGGGGTTGTGCAGACTGGTTCGCCCGGCGAGACGTCGGGAGAGTGGTCCGCACTAATTCATTAATTCATTAATTCGAGAATCGTTGATTTCACGGGCTTTTTCGGCCGCATTTTGTGCGATTTCATGCGAATTCGTGCGGTGGCGCGAGGGGTCGACCGCGCGATATTGCCGCGCGGGGCGCCCGCGACCTTCCGGTTGGTGGATGCGGGACTCGATCTCATTTCGGGTCAGGAGGTCAATGAGGGCGGTGTTGAGCATGATCGATGGTGGGCGACCGAGCTGGCGAGCCAGGTGGGTATGGGGGAGCCAGCGCGGCGCGTGGGCGACCAGGGCGGTCAGGATGCGATCGGTGAGGATTTCGGCGGGACTGCGGACCGGATGGCGGGCATTGATGAAGAAGAGGGACCGGTGCAGGTGGACGCGCAGGTGCTCGATGAGGGTGATGGCGCGATCCATGGTTTCCCGATCAATCGGCCGGCCGGGGTGGTGGGGATGCCAGAGGGCGTGGAGGACGAGGGTGATGCGAGCCAACTGGGAGGGGTATTTGCGGTAGAAGCCGCCGATGACCCACGGGGTCGAGCGGCCGAGGCTGACCTGGGCGTCGTGCCAGATGGCCCAGAGATCTTCAGCGGCGGGGGAGAGGGTGACGACGGTGGTCGGCAGACGGTGGATGGTGCGGAGCGTGGTCAGCACAGGTTCGACGGTCGGGCGTTCGCGGGGCAAGGTGCGGTCGAAGGCGTGAAGTTTGCCGCCGGTGAGGATGGGGATGAAGCGGTCAAGCAGGCCATCGGGTTGGCGGTTGCGGAGACGGTGCATGAGGAGTGGCTGGATGCCGCCGATGATGGAGACGACCGGGTGCTGGATGGTGGGGCGGCCAGTCTGGTGAATGGGATCGGCGGACCAGAGGGAGAGGTAGCGCTGGCGGTCTTCGCCGCGATGACCGTCGATGGCGCGGAGGAGGCCGACCAGTTCGTCGCGATAAAGGATGAGACCACGGGAGCTTTCGAGCGTCTGCTGGAGCGGTTCCCAGGATGCGTGCGGCGTGATGAGGGGCACGGCGGGAGCGGAGGACTCGATGGTGGCCCATTCGGTCTGGAGTTCGTCGTGCAGGAGGTCGAACGGTAGGCGGGCAGCACCAAGGGCGGGGGTCTTGCGGGCGCCGGTGAGCGCGACGAGGGCGACCCAGAGGGTGGGGTATTCGGTCCAGCCAGCCTGGAGCTGGAGGGCGAGACGGTTGCCGATGACGCCGCCGGTGGCAGCGAGGAAGGGGATGGTGACCATGGCCGGTGGCACGCTGGTGAGGCGGGCCATGGTGGTGAGCCAGTCTTCCAGGTGCGGTGGAAGCAGCCCAGTGGGGAAACCGGGATCTTCGGGCATGGTGACTTTGGGGGCGGGCCTGCCGCCGAGGCTCATGAACTCGGCGAGGGAGAGATTGGCGAAGGGATTTGCGGTGGCGGCCGGAGCGGGTGTTGGTGTCGGGGCGGGGTCGTTCTGGGAGCTGTCGGTGTTTTCGATGGCAGCGTCGGTGATGGCGGTTTGGATGAGGTTCACCATGCGGTCGACGGCGGCGTCGAGGTTGGTGGGGTTCGTCATGGGAGGAGCCTTTCGCGCGGGAGAAGAGCGGTTGTATCTCTTCGTACGCATCGAGAGGGCGAAATCCCGCCATGGGAGAGGAAATTGGTCGTACGTACGGGGTAAGTAGTGGGGGAGCGGGAGGGTGAGAAGGCTTGGCACGGATTGGGGCGGGCGAACAGGCTGGGCGGACGACAGCCGCCGGATTGGATTCAGAAGGGCGGGTGACGGGTTAGCGGGCTGGGCAGACGACAGCCGCCGGGTTGGGGCCAGGAGGGCGCGAGACGGGTTTGCGGCCAGGGCGGACAACAGCCGCTAAATGGTTGAAGGGGACATGGTGGGCCGGACGCGGCAGGTCCGCCCGTACGGGGACGGGCTTGGGCAGGGATTGGTGGCGGGGATGGGGATCGAGCTGCGCTCGATGCGCTTCGCGCGGGGATTCTTCGACTCCGCTGCGCTCCGCTCAGAATGACGATGACTTTGGGGATGGCGGTATTGACGGACGTCGGCGGCGGGTTGGTCAGTCCGTTTAGGGCAGGGGTTCGTTGTTGAGGCGAATGATCGGTCGCCAGGCCGGTGCGCTGCGCGCACGGATGATGAGCGCAGCGAAGGATGACGGGTGGAACTTCGCGGATAGATCAGTAGGTGCGGTGGAGGAGGAGCAGGTCGTTATCGACTTCGAGGCCCTCGTGTTCGGCAATGATCTCGGACGCGTGGGGATCGGGGAATTCGAGGCGGATGACCTGTTCGAGGTCATCCCGACGCGCGAAAACCCAGCGGGAAGGGAG
>JAEZJB010000229.1 GCA_023415845.1 Chloroflexota bacterium
CCAATCAGGGCTATGCGAGCCTCTGGCATCATCAGCAGGGCGAACGGCACGGCGAGGAATCGCGCCCCACCTTCTACATGTACCGCCGCTCGGAACGCACCTGGCATCTCGACTACGTCTTCCTGACCCCCGACCTGCTGCCAGGTGCCCACCTGTCGATCGGTTCGCCCGAAGCCTGGCTGCAATGGAGCGACCACCTGCCCCTGATCGTCGACCTCCCTGCACTCGATGTCGTTCCCAGCCAGGTTCGCTGGCCGAAACAATGATCCCGACCTTCTCGTCGAGATCGGTGGTCGAGACCGATGGATCACAGATCGCAGATACCCAGCCAGCCCAACCGATTGGATAAAATGACATAATGCCAATGTCCCTGTCGAGCGAGGGTGGAGCCTGCAGGTGTGGAATGCGTGGAAACATCGGGCCCGACAATTCAGGCAACTCACCTTTGCGCTCTATCTCGCCTGTCGGGATCCGCGCACTCCCTGGCTCGCACGCGTGGTTGCCATCATCGTCGTCGGCTATGCCTTCAGCCCGGTCGATCTCATTCCCGATTTCATCCCGGTGCTCGGCATTGTGGATGACCTGATCCTTCTGCCGCTCGGCATTGCCCTCGCGATCAGGCTCATGCCCGATCGCGTCTGGCAGGATGCCAAGGCCGCCGCTGCCGCCACACTCGCGACCGGCAAACCCGTCAACCGGGTTGCCGGCGCAATCGTCGTAATGATCTGGCTCGCGATTGCTCTGGCTGGCGGCTACCTGGCCTTCCGCCTGATGACCAGCACCAGCTAGTCCACCCATCGGTCAGCGTGCGCACATGAAAACACCCTGCCAGAGAAAAGCTCTCCAGCAGGGTGGTGTGTTGGCAAATCATGATCTCGGAACGCTACGACACCTCGTGCCAGGCGCCGATCACCCGGAACTTCTGGTATCGCGCATCGAGCAGCGCCTCGATCGTCGCCGCATCGTTGGCGTCGAAGGCCCCCTCGAGTTCGGCCAGGTGCGCCTCGATCCGGTCACCCACCGCCCGCACGGTATCGCGTGGGGCAATGTGCGCCGGCACCGGTTCGGCGATCAACTCGTCGATGATCCCGAAGCGCTGCAGGTCGGCCGCGGTCACCCGCATCGTCTCCGCGGCTTCCCCGGCGAACGACGCATCCTTCCACAGAATGGCGGCACAGGCTTCCGGCGACGCCACTGCGTAGACAGCGTTCTCCAGCATCAGCAGCCGGTCCCCCAGCGAAATCGCCAGGGCGCCACCGGAACCGCCTTCGCCAATCACCACGGTCACCACCGGCACCCGGATGCCGACCATTTCCAGCAGGCTCTCGGCAATCGCCGTGCCCTGGCCACGCTCCTCCGAGGAAATCCCCGGATCCGCGCCCGACGTGTCGATGAAGGTCACGATCGGCAGCCCGAACTTCTCGGCGTGCCGCATCAACCGCCGCGCCTTGCGGAACCCTTCCGGCCGCGGCATCCCGAAGTTGCGGGCAATGTTCTCCCGCGTATTCGAGCCACCCTGGTGCCCGAGCACCATCACCGACCGTCCCCGGAACGCCGCAAGCCCCCCAATCAGGGCCTGGTCGTCACCAAAGGTCCGGTCACCATGAAGTTCCACGAAGCCAGTAAACAATTCACCGATATAGTCGAGCGTGCCAGGTCGTTGCGCTTCCCGGGCAAGGCGGACACGATCGATCGCCCTCAGCGAACCCGACGTCTCCTCGGTGGCAGCGAGATCAGCTGTCGACATTGGCATCCTTGTCCTGCGCGGTGGCGAATGGGGCGGTGGCAACCAGATCGTGCACGGTCCCCGCGCCGTTCAATGGAGGCGTTCCGTGCTCTGGCACCCGGTGATGGTCGATCAGGGTGGAAACGGTCTGCCGCAGGGCCGAGCGTTCAACGATCAGGTCGATCATGCCGTGGTCCAGCAGGAACTCGGCGGTCTGGAACCCTTCCGGCAGCTTCTGCTTGGTCACCTGCTCGATCACCCGCTGACCCGCGAACCCGATCAGCGCCCCCGGCTCGGCCAGGATCACGTCGGCAACCGTCGCGTACGATGCGGTCACCCCACCGTAGCAGGGATCGACCAGCAGCGAGAAGTGGGGCAACCGCGACCGGCCCAGCCGGTCAAACGCCGCCACGGTCTTCGCCATCTGCATCAGCGAGAAGAGCCCCTCGTGCATCCGGGCCCCACCCGAGGCATTGACGGAGAGCACCGGCAATCCCTCGGCCGTCGCTCGCTCCACCGCCCGGGCAAGTTTCTCGCCCCACACCGAGCCCATGGAAGCGCCCATGAAGGCAAACTCGGTGACGATCAGCACCACCGGCCGGCCATCGATCTGCGCCACGCCGGTGATCAGCGAGTCCTTCTCCCCGGTCTTGCGCTGGGTCTGGACCAGTTTTTCGGCGTACGAACCCTTGGGATCCACGAATTCGAGCGGATCCTCGGGCGCAATGTCGGCATCCCATTCCATGAAGGTGCCGTCATCGGCCAGCAGGGCAATCCGCTCCCGCGCTCCCAGCCGGAAGTGATGCCCACACTTCGGGCATACCTGGGCGTTGTGCGCCAGTTCGCGGGAATAGATGAGTTCCCCGCAACTGGGGCACTTGACCCACAGATCCTCGGGAATCGCGGCGTCGCCGGACTTTTCCTCCGACGATTTCGGTCTGAACTTGCCTTGACGGTGAAAGAAGCTGCGCATGCCCCAACCTGTGATGGATCCAGTGAGCGCGGTGATGGGCCGATCATGATCCCGCACGGGCGACGCAACCCAGCCATCTGTGTACGTCGTGCCGGAAACCGTGGAACTCCCGGCCCCAGCTCATGATGCCCATTGCGCAGACCGGATGCGTGGGTGACGGCGACGGTGCGGGCGTCGCGCCGGGTCCCGCAGGTCAATGCGGCGATGGTGGGGTCAGCATACCGCCGCGCGGCGTCCCCCTTCAACCCGCCACCCTCA
>JAEZJB010000237.1 GCA_023415845.1 Chloroflexota bacterium
GCGCATACGCTGGCTGCGCATCGCCACACCTCGCAATGTATGTATTCCCCTACGAAAATGTTTCGTCGGCGGGCAGGGCAGCCGGACGGGTGACCGTGCTTTCAATCAGGATGTGACGCCCCTGTTCGCTGGACTCGAGGGTGGCATGCATGACCTCAAGGACGTGGTAGGCCAGGGCGCCACTGGCGCGGGCTGGCGAGCCGGTGCGGATGGCGTGGGCGAGGTCGGCCACGCCGAGCCCGCGTGAGTTGTCGGTGAACCCGTGCGTCAGAGGGACGGGTTCCCATTGCGGGCGATCGACGGTGTTGGGATCGGTCCTGTCGTCCGGAGTGCGCCCGACCGAGAGCGGGTCGCGCTTCGCCTTGAAGGCGGCGGGCTGGAGAATTTCGATGGTGCCGCCGAAGGTGTTGGGGTCCGGGAGACGGAGTGTGCCTTCGGTCCCGTAGATCATGAGCCCGAAATGCTGGGTGTCGTAGACATCGAAGGATGTGGTGATGGTGCCGATGGAGCCGCTGGCGAACTCCATCGAGGCGGCGATGTGGGTGGGAGTGTTGACGGTGATGACCTCACCGGCACGAGGTTCGCTGGTGATGGTGCGTTCGGGGAACGAGATACCGGCGATCGACGCGACGCGGGCGACGGGACCGAGCAGCGAGACGAGGGCGGTAACGTAGTAGGGACCCATGTCCAGCATGGGTCCGGCGCCGGGCTGGTAATAAAAGGCCGGGTCGGGGTGCCAGCTTTCATGGCCGTGCGAATACATGACGGCGGTGGCGGCGATCGGCAGGCCGATCATCCCTTCGTCGATGAGCTGGCGGGCGGTCTGGAGGCCGCCGCCGAGGAAGGTGTCCGGGGCACCACCAACGAGGACGCCTCGCTCGGCGGCCAGGGCCAGAAGTTCGCGACCCTGCTCGCAGGATTCGGTGAGCGGCTTCTCGTTGTAAACGGACTTGCCGGCCTCGACGATCTGGCGGGCGACCGGGTAGTGGGCCAGCGGAATCGTGAGGTTGACGACGAGTTCGATGTCGTCGCGACCGAGCAACTCATCGACGGAAAGGGCTGCGATGCCGTACTTCTCGGCCCGGGCGTGGGCACGCTCCACGATCATGTCGGCGATGGCGACCACCCGGACATTGGGAAAGCGGGTGGTGAGGTTGGCGAGGTAGATATCGGAAATGACCCCAGCGCCAATGATGCCGACGCCGACGGGGGAGGATGCAGTGCCGCTCATGCCGGGTTGAGTCCTTCTGGCCGCGAACAGGGCCAATCGTAGGGAGGGACTGGTCAGGACCGGGAACAGGGCGGAGCCAGCGGGTTGATTGCTGGCTCCGGTGGATCAGGCGTCCTGCGGGAGGAGCGGCGGGCGCTCGAGCGTGCTCTCGACCGTGACGGCAGTCCCGGAATCGGCCGATTCCAGCACCGAGGTCATGACATCGAGCGTGTGGTAACCGAGTGCGCCGCTGGCCCGGGGGGTACCGCCGGTGCGGAGGGCGTTGGCCATGTCCCAGGCGCCAAGGCCACGGCTGTTATCGGTGTGGCCGAAGGTCAGGGGCAGCGACGACCATTCGCGCTGACCGGCCTTGAGGAGCTCGATGGGACCGCCGAACGTGTTGGGATCCGGCAGGCGGAGCGTACCTTCCTCGCCGTAGATGACCAGGGTGGAGTTCTTCGATTCCCAGACATCGAAGGAGGCCCCGAGGTTGCCAACGACGCCATTCTCGAACTCGATGGCACTCTGGATGTGGGTGGGGGTGTTGACCGGAATCGCGGTGCCCTTCTTCGGGCCTTCGGCGGTCACGAGGCGTTCGGGGAAGGTGATGTTGGCGAGGGCGCTGACCCGCCTGACCGGCCCGAGGATGGCGGCCATGGCCTGGACGTAGTAGACGCCGACGTCGAACAGCGGACCGGCACCGGGCTGGAAGAAGAAATACGGATCCGGGTGCCACATCTCCATGCCGTGGTTCAGCATCTGGGCACTGACTGCGATGGGACGACCGATGATGCCGTCGTCGAGGTACTTGCGGGCACTCTGGAGACCGCCACCGAGGAAGGTGTCGGGGGCGGAGCCGACGAGGACACCCCGGGCGGCGGCCTCCTCGAGGAGCTTGCGGCCGTCCTCGCGATTGATGGCGAGCGGCTTCTCGTTGTAGGCGCTCTTGCCGTTGGCGATGGCCTTGAGGGCGACCTCGGCGTGGACGGCGGGGATGGTGAGATTGACGATGATATCCACATCGGGGTGGGCGAGCAGGTCATCGACGGAGAAGGCACCGACGCCGAACTTTTTGGCGCGGTCCTCGGCGCGCTCGACGAGGATGTCTGCCACACCGACGACTTCGATGCCGTCGAACACGGTGGTGAGGTTTTGCAGGTAGATCTCCGAGATCACACCTGCGCCCACGATGCCGACCTTGATGGTGCCTTCTGCCTGTGTGGTCATATGACTCCGTCCATCGTGCTGAAAGCCTGCAGCCCGGGAAATCCCCGGATTGGTCCTGATGCTGAATGGTACCCCGGGATCGCGGAATACGGAGATTACGGGTACCATGCTTCCTCTATCGAAAAGGCTCTGTCAAGCAGACGGACTGGCAGGTGACAGAAAGGGTGACCAAATGACGTCAAGGGTGAAGCTCGTTCACGTGGGGCTCGGGGGTTGGGGCCTCGATTGGGAGCGCAATGCCATTCCGCCAGTCGCCGAGATCGACACGGTGGCGTGGGTGGATGCCCATGCCCCGACGCTGGCGGCCGCGCAGGAGAAGCTGGGCCTGCCCAGTGACCGGTGCTTCACCTCGATTGCCGATGCGTTTGCGGCGGTCGATGCCGATGCCCTGTTGATCACGGCTCCCCAGCCGGCGCACGTGCCGCTGGCGATCGAGGCGATGGAAGCGGGCAAGCACGTGCTGTGCGAGAAGCCGCTCTCGGTATCGATCGAAGAGGGGAAGCTGGCGGTCGAGGTGGCGGAGCGGACGGGCAATGTGCTGATGGTGAGCCAGCAGTACCGCAATTACCCGGCGGTGCGGAAAGCGGCCCAACTGGTGGCGAACCGCCATTTTGGTGATGTGGGCACGGTGCGGGTGGACTTCCGGAAGTGGGCCAACACGGCGGCGCGGGAAGGGCACAAGCACTACTTCATCGATCACCCGCTGATCTTCGACATGGCAATTCACCACTTCGACCTGATGCGCTGCGTGCTGCAGCGTGAACCGGTGAGCGTTTACGCCAAGGTGACCGATCCGGCGTGGAGCAAATTCGAACAGGAAGGAGCGGCCGCGATCACGATCGAGTTCGAGGGTGGGATCGTGGTCTCGTATCGTGGCTCGTGGGTGAGCCCGGACAAGCCCACGACCTGGGCGGGTGACTGGAACCTCGAGTGCGAGACTGGCACGATCTTCTTCACCAGCCGCGAAGGTGGGGAAGCAGGTGTCAGCGGTGACGTGGTGACGACCTACGAGCCGGGTGTTGGCGAGCGGCGCGTGAGCCTCGTCAAGCCGCGGTTCTGGGGACGTTCGGCGGGATTGGTCCGGTTCGCGGAAGCGATTGCCAGTGGCGAGGCACCGGAAACGTCGGCACGGGACAACCTTGGTTCGATCGCGCTGATGGAAGCCGCAGCGCGAGCGTCGTTGAGCGGCGAGGTCGAGCCGGTTGAGCGGGTCTTCTGATCCCGACCGCAGCATTTCGCGCAGGTATCGTCACGCACCGGAGGGGTATGACTGCCCGTTTTGCCGCCTGGTGCGTGACGAGCACACATCGGCGGGGACCGGGCCGGCGGATATTGTGCTGGCCGACGAATGGGTGACCGCGTTCCTGTCACTGCACTGGCGTGCCACCAATCCCGGCCATGTGCTGGTGGTGCCGAATGCGCATCACGAAAACCTGTACGAGATGCCCGACGAGTTCGGGGCACCGCTGTTGGGGGCGATGCGCCGGGTGGCCCTGGCGATGAAAGTGGCCTATGGCTGCGACGGCGTATCGATTGCCCAGAACAACGAGCCGGACGGCAACCAGGACGTCTGGCATTATCACGTGCATGTGTTTCCCCGGTACGCGGGGGATGACCTTTTCCGCTCCCGCTTCCGGTTGACCACCGCGACGGAGCGAGCGCCGTATGCGGAGAAGCTCCGGGCGGCGCTGGCCGACGACAACCTGCAAGGTGCTAGACAATCGTGACAACACCCAACATCCTGCTGATTACCAGCGACCAGCAGCACTGGTACACGCTGGGACGGGACAACCCACGCATCCAGACCCCGAACCTCGACCGATTGGCCGATGGCGGCATGCAGTTCGACCGGGCGTATTGCCCCAATCCGGTCTGCTCGCCATCACGGTCGTCGATCATCACCGGGCAATACCCTTCCAGCCATGGGTGCTGGACGATTGGGGTGAAGCTGGACGAACAGGTGCCGACGGTGGGCGAGATGCTGCAGGCGGCGGGGTATGCCACGACCCTGATCGGCAAGGCGCATTTCCAGCCATTGCGGTCGGCGCCGGACCAGGTTTCGCTGGAGACGCCGGAGAACATTCGCGATCTGGATTTCTGGCGGACGTTCAACGGACCCTGGTATGGCTTCGAGCGAGTGGAACTCGGCCGGATGCACGGTGATGAGTACCTGGTGGGCCAGCACTACGCGATCTGGCTGGAAGAGCACGGGCTGGACAACTGGGCAGACTACTTCATGGCGATGCCGGGTGAACTACCGCGACCGGTGCGACGTGGGGCTTGGGAATTGCCCGCCGACCGGCATTACACGACCTGGACGGCGGAGCGCTCGATCGCGGCGATGGAGCGGGCGGTGGACGCGGGCAGGCCGTTCTTCATCTGGTCGTCGTTCCACGATCCGCATCCGCCCTATGTGGTGCCAGAGCCGTGGGCATCGATGTATGACCCGGCAGACATGGAGCCCGGGACGCTGCAGCCGGGCGAGCTGGCGTTGATGTCGGAAATGCACCAGATGACCCAGCTCCAGGCGCCGGATTACGCGGCGTGGGTCGAGAGTGGATACCCCACCCATGGGTATGTCTCGCACCTGGTGGATGACGAGCAACTGCGCAAGGACATGGCGATCTATTACGGGATGATCTCGTTCATGGATGCCGAGATCGGGCGGATGCTGGACAAACTCGATGAAATCGGGATTGCCGATTCGACGCTGGTGGTCTTCACCACGGATCATGGGCACTTCCTGGGGCATCACGGGATGACGGCGAAGGGACCATTCCACTACGAAGACGTGATTCGCCTGCCGTTCGTGGTGCGGATGCCGGACAGGGTGCCGGCAGGAGAGCGGTCAGCGGCGCTGCAGAGCCTGGTTGACCTCGCGCCGACCTTCCTCGAGGTGGCGGGAATCGACGTGCCGGGGGTGATGCAGGGGGTTTCGCAGTGGCCGGTGTGGACCGGTGAGGCGGAGCGCGCGCGGGACTGGGTGATTGTCGAGAACCGGCATCAGCCGACCCTGGTGCACCTGCGCACGTATGTCGAAGACCGGTACAAGCTGACGGTCTATCGCGGGCGCGACGACGGGGAACTGTTTGACCTGCAGGAGGACCCGGAAGAGCGGCAGAACCGGTGGCGTGACCCCGCCTACGCTGCGA
>JAEZJB010000274.1 GCA_023415845.1 Chloroflexota bacterium
AGCGTGCCAGGCGGCGTTGTCGCTATCGAGCGTCAGCACATCAAGAACGTCCGCAATCGCGGTCTCGGGCGCAGTCAGTCGCTCGGCGAGGTCCAAGAGGAGTGTGTGGCGGTCATGGACGGTGACGGGGCGATCTCCAGCGAGGACCACGAGAGCGGCCAGGCAACGGCCCACGAGATCCAGGTCAATGCTGCCAATGGCGCCATGGGCCGGAAGATCCTGGCGGTAGGCGAGACGGTCAATCAGGGCAGTGGCGCGGGCGATTGGCGGAGCTGACGGCAGCGGCTCCCGCGCTCCCTCATAGTCGGCCCACCAGAGATCGTCGACCCGTTCGCGCCACCGGAGCGGGGTGGCACGTTGCGCGATCCGGGCGTCGAGCCGGTTCCCGGGGCCGGGCACCAACCGCATGAACCCGGTCTCGACATGCGCCAGGACGAGTTCGGCCCGCGCAAGGTCGTCGCAACGAGCGAGGAAGGAACGCGCCCATTCCTCCAGATCGCCTTCCAGGGCGTCGGTGGCTGAGTTCGGTGCCTGGAGCAGAAGCTGGAGGGCGCGGCTGCTGCCGATCCCGGCGACTGTGACTCCGGTGAACGGGTCAGGCGAGCCGGTGACCAGTGCGGGATGCGGCAGATCGGCGAGCGCCTGCAACAAGGTCTGGAGCGCGGAGTCACGATCGGCCGGGATGGCGCGGGCAAGGTCGGCTGCGGTCTGATTGATGGCGGACCGGAGAAAATCCGGGGGCGTCGGGGGCATGATGCACCTGCACGATCGGGAAGGACGATCGAAAGGCACCCACCAGCCCAGAGTGGAGGGATGTTGGCTCAGTGTACCAACGCCCCTCCCTCTAGATTGCTCTTCGTCCTGCCGGAACGACGTCAACGTTCGATAGCACCAGGCGTGATCGCCTGAACTCAGGCGGCGGGTGTGGCCGCCGGACCGGCCAGGAATGCCTGGAGCAGGTCGATCTCGGCCTGCTGGTCGACGATGACCTGTTCGGCGAAGGCGACGATCTCCGGCTGCCCGGCCTGCTCGACGGCGATTTCGCTGGCATCGACGGCCATTTGGTGATGGGCCAGCACCTGCTCGGCGAAGGCCCGATCGGGATCGTCAGCCGCGCAGAAGGCGGCCATTTGGGCGGCGGGGTCCATCTGGAACATCATCTCGTCCATGGTTCCGACCGGCATCGCTTCGAGCATCTGCGTCATCGTGGCGTCGTCCTTCATGACGCCGGATTCACCGAACCACGCCTCCCGCCATGCGGAAAGCTGGGCGTTCTCATCCGTCTGCGCGGTGATGATGTTGCTGGCCATCTCGATCAGGACCGGATCCGTCAACTCCGGCAGGGCGACCTCGGCCAACGCGATGACGGCCTCGTGGTGCGGCACCATCATGTCGATGTAGAGCTGGTCGAAGGAAGCCGCCTCCGGTTCACTGTGACCGCTATGGGCGTCGCCATGGTTCGTGCCGGCGGCTGGCGTCGAGACTGCGAGACATCCGACTTCAGGCGTTGACTGGGCGGAGACTTGCGCGGCGGCCAGGACGGTTAGCAGGGCGAGGCCGACCAGGGCTGAACGGATCATCGAGTGGCGATGGAGGGGTGCCGCGTCCCGGACGCGCCCGGACTGGGAAGTTCGTGTGAATGGCATATCGTGGTACTCCCGCGTGGTTCAGGGTCCGATCGATTCGGTGATGCGTGACACGTCGACTGGGATCACCGACCTATATGCGGAAGACCTGGAAACGGGCGAGACAGGCACTGGGGGGAGGGATCACGGGCACGACAAGGAACGGCTCGGAGATGGCCGAACGCACCAGAGCGTCCACGGTTGGCAACAGGGCATGGAGAAGGTCAGAGGCGGCTGGTGGTTCGGGAGCGGACATCCGGGAGATGGGGAGCCGCACGGTGCCGCAGTCGCCAGGAACGAGCGACTCGGCCTCGTGATGTGTGATCCCGCCATCGTGCGCAGGCGGGGTGACCGAAGCGTGGCCGGTCGCCGCCATGGTGCCATCGTGAAACAGCAGCATCGCCAGCACGATTATCAGGAGCGGGAGCAATCGGTGGCGCATGACGGCTCCTTCACTGGCAACCCTCCGGCGTCTGCGGCGACCGAGGTGCGGCTCTACGGAGAATCTTCGCGAAAACCGATACGATCTCGCGACGGTAACTTGCTTCCCACCATAGCAGCTCTGCCTGAGGCAGAGTGAGCGTAGCCTCCCTGTCGATTCCAACCCAAAGACTCGATTGGTTGGAAGGGATCAGCCCACGGCCCGCTTGACCAACGCCAGCAGCTTCTCCTCGTCAGCCGGAGTGAGACTGGTCAGGGCGAACGACGTCGGCCACATCGAGCCATCGTCGAGCAGGGCGGTGTCCTGGAACCCGAAGGTGGCGTAGCGGGCGTCGAACTTGCTGGCGGCCTGGAAAAAGCAGAGCACCTTGCCGTCCTTGTTCCAGGCAGGCATGCCGTACCAGGTGCGGGGGATCAGCTCGGGCACCTGTTCCGAGATCAATTCATGAAGTCGGGCGGCCATGACGCGGTCACTCTCAGGCATCTCGGCGATCTTCGCCTGGATGTCCTTTTCGCCTTCGACACGCGGGTCCTTGCCCTTGCGCCTGGAGGCTGCCTTCCGCTCCCTGGCGGCTTCGGCCATCGCTGACTTTTCAGCAGCCGAGAACGTCTCTTCGCCGCTGGTGGATTTCTTGCTGGTCTTGCTCTCGGTCACGTTACGTCTCCTCGGTTCGGTGGCGGTCACGTAACCGCCTCAACTACCTGACGGATTGGACTAGCAA
>JAEZJB010000296.1 GCA_023415845.1 Chloroflexota bacterium
TGGTACCGCGCCGGCAAGCCGCTCACCGACGAGCCAGTCACGCCCCAGCCGTCCGAAACTGCGATCACGCCAAACCTCGACGTGGTCGGCACCCTCGATGGACTGGTGACGGAGATCGAGTCCGGAATGGGGCAGCGTGTCGATGCCCGGGGCGATGGCGAATATGCCGCTGGTGCCATGCCGGCCGCCACCCATGTCGACTGGATGCGCCACCTCGACCCCGCGACCGGCACGTTCCTGCCGCTGGACGACCTGCGCCAGTTCTACGCAGCTCTCGATCCCTCGGTGCCTACCACCACCTACTGTGCCGGCGGGTTCCGCGCCGCCAATTCCTATGTGGTGCTCAAGGCGCTCGGGTTCGGGCAGCCCCGGAACTACGCTCCGTCCTGGAGTGAGTGGGGTGCGAATCCCCGCACGCCGAAGGAGTAGGCGACCGCCCTTCTCGGGCCGCCGGCCGCCGGTTTGAGCGAGTGGCAGGGCGTCTCCGCCCGCCGCGAAGTTGGCTTCTGCCTCGCCATGTGCCCTCCCTCGCCGGACGATGGGGTTGGGAGCACCCGGCTGGCCGTGCCGTATGCTACCCATTACGTACTATGGACCGGCGCGATCGATGCATCCGGTCACGGGCCTGGTTGCCTCCCCGAGCGCACGCCTCGCCCCCGAAAGTTCCAGACAAGGAGTCACCGGGTGACTGACCAGACCCGAACCTCAATCGAACCGCGCCGTGTGGTCGTCACGGGCCTTGGTGCCATCTCATCGCTCGGCAACTCGGCCGACGAAACCTGGGCCCGCATCGTGGCGGGTGAGACCGGCATTCGCGTCAACGAAAGCTTCGATCCGGCCCAGCATTCCTGCGTGCTC
This sequence comes from Chloroflexota bacterium, assembly GCA_023415845.1. GTDB lineage: Bacteria > Chloroflexota > Chloroflexia > Thermomicrobiales > UBA6265 > JACCYX01. Next base: position 859 of record JAEZJB010000296.1, read on the forward strand.
CACGGGACGATCGATCGCACCTCCCTCCCCCAACGCTTCCTCGATCACAAGGAGGCCCGGAACACGTCCCTCTATTCGAAGATCGCCCTCGAAGCCGCGGGACAGGCCCTCCAGCAGGCCGGCCTGCTCGACGATGATCTTCAACTGACCCTCGACCTCTCAGCAGCCGGTGCCGCGTTTGGCACCTGCGTCGGCGGGACGTACGACGACCTGTTGCCCGCGCATGAGACCTTCCTCAATCGCGGGACCTCGCGCGTGCCTCCCCACCTTCACGTCATGTTTCCCCACAACCTGGCCGCCTACACGGTGCAGCATCAGTTCGGCATGGGCGGTCCCTCCTCGACGGTGGTGACGGCCTGCGCGACCGGCTCCCAGGCGATCGGTGATGGCTTTCACGCCATCAAGTACGGCAAGGCGCCGGTGATGATCGCGGGGGCCACCGAGTCCACCAATCATCCCCTGTTCCAGGCCGGCTTTTCGGCGATGCGGGCGCTCGTCACCGACTCCAATGACAATCCCGACGGCGCTTCCCGGCCGTTCGATGCCACTCGCGCCGGTTTCGTGCTTGGCGAGGGTGCGGGCATGCTCGTGCTGGAGGATCTCGAGTTCGCGCAGGCCCGAGGTGCCACGATCCTGGCCGAAATCGTCGGCTTTGCGACCTCGAACGACGCCTATCATCCGATCGCGCCGCAGCCCGAAGGCACGGGTGCAGCCCGCGCGATTCATGCCGCCCTCGCGGATGCCGGTCTCTCACCGGCGGACGTCGATCATGTCAACGCGCATGCGGCGTCCACCCCGGCCGGTGATGTCGCCGAAGCACGTGCGATTCACGAGGTCTTCGGCGACCGGGCGTCCACCATTCCGGTCACCTCCATCAAGGGGGCGATCGGGCACTGCATGGCTGCCGCCGGCGCTCTCGAAACGATCTCCGCCATCAGGACGCTGACCGACGGGATGATCCCGCCGACTCGCAATCACCATCATCCCGACCCGGAGGTCAACCTCAACGTTGTTGGCAATGTGGCTCGCGAGCAGCAGGTCAACGTGATTTCGAAGCATTCCTTTGGGCTTGGTGGACAGAATGCCTGCCTCATCATCCGGCGCTTCGACGCCACCGGCGCCTGACGCCGTCGCCGCGAACGACGACCTGCCGCCTTCGACACCGATCGTCTTCCTGGCTGTTCGCTTCGGCCTCGAAGTCTTCGGGCTGGTTGGACTCGGCTATCTTGGTTGGTGGCTTGGAGATGGTGGATGGCTCGGAAGCGTGCTGGCGGCGCTCGTCGTCGTGGCGGGTGGCGCGGCATGGGGAGTCTTCCGTGTGCGACACGATCCGCCTGGCAAAACCGATCATCCGGTGATCGTGCCGGGCAAGGTGCGCCTCGCCATCGAACTCGGTTTCTTCGCAATTGCCGCGATTGGACTCTGGTTCGGGGCCAGCCGCGCTGCCTCGGAAACCCTGATGACCGCAGTCGTGGTGTTGTACGGAATTACGTGGGATCGCCAGCGCTGGCTCTGGCGGCAATGAGGGGGCAGTCATGACTTCACAACTTTTGGCGGGCCGCGTCGCGCTGGTCACCGGCGCCTCTCGCTCGATCGGCATTGGTGCGGCGATCGTGCGCTACCTCGCGGCGGCGGGCGCCGATGTCGCGTTTACGCACTATCTGGCCTACGACCGCGAGATGTACGGGGCGCCGGAGAATGGCCCGGCCGATCTTGTTCGTGAGGTCGAGGCGATGGGGCGGCGGGCATTTGCCCACGAAGTCGATCTCTCGCAGCCAGGCGTGGCGGAACCGATCTTCGCTGCGGTCGAGGCGGCGCTGGGACCGGTGGACATTCTGGTCAACAATGCCGCCTATTCTACCCACGATGATTGGGCCACCCTCACCGAGGCATCACTCGACCGCCACATTGCGGTCAACTACCGTGCCACCGCGATGCTGACCGTCACGTTTGCCCGCCGATTTGCCAAAGGGAAAGGCGGGCGAGTCATCAACTTCAGTTCCGGGCAGCACCTCGGGCCGATGCCGAACGAGTTGGCCTACGCAGGGTCGAAAGGCGCGATCATCGCATTTAGCACCAGCATCATGCCCGACCTGGCACGACTCGGTATCACCATCAACGTCGTCAACCCTGGCCCTACCGATACAGGCTGGATGACGGATGATCTCCGCGAGGCCATCGTTGGCATGACCGCCAGTGGTCGCGTGGGTATGCCCGACGACGCGGCCCGCCTGGTGACCTGGCTTGCCAGCGACGATGCGGCCTGGATCACCGGGCAGGTCATCGATTCGGAAGGCGGATTCACTCGCGCCTGAGGTGCGGACCGGCTGCACCATCACGTCAATCGTCCCGAGCATTTGACAGGAGAGGAATACACGCATGGCTCTTGCGGAACTGGCTGGAAAATCGATCGCCTACGTTTTTCCGGGACAGGGTAGCCAGGTTGTCGGGATGGGGAAGGATCTCTACGCATCATCTCCGGCGGCCAGGGCCACTATCGATGAAGCGAACGAGATTCTGGGTGATGGGTTTACCACGTTGCTCTTCGAGGGGCCCGCTGATGTCCTCAACGATACCTACAATGCCCAGCCCGCCCTGCTGACGGTCTCGATCGCCGCCCTTCGTGCGCTGATCGAGCGAGCCGCCGACGAAGGGGTGTTCCTGCAGCCCGTCGTCGCGGCTGGACATTCCCTCGGCGAGTTCACCGCCCTGGTTGCGGCTGGATCTTTGCACTTCCCGGACATGCTTCGCCTCGTCCGCGAGCGGGGGCGCCTCATGGCTGCCGCCGGTACCGAGCGACCGGGTGGCATGGCGGCGGTGCTCGGGCTCGACGACGAGACGCTGCGCGGTGTCTGCGCCGAGGCCTCCAGCGCCGGCATCATCAATGTCGCCAATGCCAATTGCCCGGGGCAGATCGTGATTTCCGGTGAAGTTGCCGCGCTGGAACTGGCAGTGGAAGGAGCAAAGGGGGCTGGTGCCAAGCGGGTCGCTCGCCTGCCGATCTCCATCGCCTCGCATTCGCCTCTCATGGAAGAAGTCTCGCGCCAGTTGAAGGCGATCACCGACGACCTCCCCTGGCAGGCACCCGCCTTCCCCATCGTCGGCAACGTCTCCGCGCAACCCATCACCACCGTTGACGAAATTCGCGCCGAACTTGAGCACCATGTCGAGCGGCCCGTGAACTGGACCGCCTCCGTCGAGACCATGATCGGCATGGGCGTCGACACCTTCGTCGAGCTGGGAGCGGGCAACGTCCTGGCTGGCCTGATCAAGCGCATCGACCGCAACGTTTCTACCTTAGGCGTGGCGGATCTTGGTCTGTAGTTGGCCCGCGCCGGTGGGGTATCATGTTCCCGCATCGGGGTGAATCGATCGTGATCCCACTGGCGTTGGTGATCGCCCCCGTCTCTGGTGCGCGCGCCACACAGGTCGCCGCGATTCCAGGATTCCCATCCAGCGCCAACGGCGGCGCACGAAAGGACACGGCTGGTGACTCGGGTTGTTGTAACGGGCCTTGGAGCCATCACCCCATTGGGTATCGGCGTCGATGCGTTTTGGTCCGGCCTCACTGCGGGACGTTCCGGTATCCGCACTATCGAACACTTCGACGCGTCGAATCTTGATGTGCAGATTGCCGGCGAAGTTCCCGATTTCGTTGCCAAGGATTTCATCGACTTCAAGGCGGCCCGGCGCATGGACCGGTTTGCCCAGTTTGGGGTGGCCTCCGCCCGCCAGGCGCTCGAGCAGGCTGGCCTCGAAATCACCGATGAAAATCGTGAGCGCATCGGCATCATGGTCAACACCGGTGGTGGTGGCATCGGCACCATCGAAAACGAAGTGCTCAACATGGAGCGCAACGGTCCGAAGCGAGTCAGCCCGTTCCTGATTCCGCTCTTCGCGCCAAACATGGCCAGTTGCCAGATCGCCATCACCTTCGGCATTCACGGCCCGACCGTCACGTCCGTCGCTGCCTGCGCGGCCGGTGTCCAGGCGTTTGTGGATGCCGTCTTCATGATTCAGCGCGGCGATGCCGATGTCGTCATCACTGGCGGCACCGAGGCCGGCATCACGCCGGTGGCCATCGCCGGCCTTGCCAATATGGGCGCCCTGTCGCGCCGCAACGATGACCCCGCTGGCGCCAGCCGACCATTCGACGCCGGTCGGGACGGGTTCGTCTTCTCGGAAGGCTCCGCAATCATGATTCTCGAATCCGAGGAGCATGCGGCTCGCCGTGGCGCCAACGTCATCTGCGAGGTCGCAGGTGGTGCCTATACCTCCGACGCCTTCCACATCACCGCCCCTGATCCCAGTGGGCGTGGCCAGGCAGCAGCCATCAACGGTGCGCTGAAGCGGGCCGGAGTCGGTCCCGACGAAGTCGACTATGTTGCGGCTCATGCCACCGCCACTCCGCTCGGCGACATCGGCGAGACCAATACGCTCAAGCGGGTTTTCGGAGATCATGCGAAGAACCTCGCCATCTCGGCCAACAAGTCGATGCTTGGCCACCTGCTCGGCGCGGCCGGGGCGGTTTCCGGTCTCGGCTGTATCCTCGCCATTCGCGACGGCATCATCCCGCCGACGATCAACCTGACCGACCCTGACCCGGAGTGTGACCTCGACTACACGCCGAATGTGGCCCGCAGGATGCAGGTCGACGTGGCGGTTGCCAACGGCTTCGGATTCGGCGGCCAGAACGCGTCGGTCGTCTTCCGCCGCTACGCCGACTGAGGTACAACTCCGCAACCTGCCAATCGACCCGGCCGCGTTCATGCGGTGCGGGTCGATTGCGCTTGACTCCATCGCCTGGCACGCCAGACCTGTCTGCACCGGGTATCCTGCCCGCCAGAAATCTCATTGTCGCGGGATTTCCCGCTCGTAACGTGGAGCCCATCATCGTGTCTGACCAGACCACGTCCACCCCGGCAGTTCTCGGCTTCGAGGAGATTGCCGACCAGCAGATTCCGTCGACCCCGGTCATTTCGCCCGACGGCACCATGGTTGCCTTCGTGGTCAGCCCTGCCTCGAAGAAGGAAGAGCACGGCACCTCCACCATCTGGCTTTCGCGCGATGGCCAGCCTGCTCGGCCCTTCACTGGTGGCGACGGTCAGGATTCGTCACCCCGATGGTCGCCCGATGGCCGGACGATTGCGTTCATCTCCAATCGCAAGGAACGTGAAAAGGCCGCCATCTACCTGCTGCCGGTCGACGGTGGCGAAGCCCAGCGCCTTGGCGACCTCGACGGTACGTTGTCCAACCTGGACTGGTCCCCGGATGGCAAATACCTCTCGGTCATCCGGGTCGATCCGGAGACCGAGGACGAGAAGAAGCGCAAGAAGGAAGATCGCGACGATCCGATCGTCTTCGAAGAGGACCTGAAGTTTGCCCGCCTGTGGGTGATCGACGTCGAATCCGGCAAGGCTCGCTGCCTGACCAGCGCGCAGCGCAACGTCTGGGAGTCCGCCTGGCACCCGGATGGCAGCCAGCTTGTCTATCTCAGCACCCCCATCAACACGATCAATTCGCTGTTCACCACGGTCACGCTCTGGCGCGTGCCAACCCGTGGCGGGTTGTCTCACCAGGTGGCCACGTTCTCGCCCATCCCGTCGTCACCGGTGGTGCGGCGCGTGAACGGCGAGGATGTCGTCGTGCTCTCCGCCTCCGTGCTGCGCGAGGATCCGGCGAACTCGCTCTGGATGGTACCTTTGGCTGGCGGCCAGCCAGTCAAGGTCTTCCCGGACTTTACGCCCCATGTCTACGATTTGGTCGCTGTGCCCGGCACCGAGGATGCGGTGGTGGCCCGTGCCGCCGACCACGTCCGTGAGCTGTGGTTCCGCGCCGATCTGGCCGCCCCGTCGATTGAACCCCTTGCCATCACGGGAGCGAAGGCGGGCGGAACATTCTCTTCACCCCCCACGCTGTCGGCCGACGGCACCAAGGTCGCCTTCGTCTGGTCACGAAGCGACACGCCGGCTCAGGTCTACGTCGATTCCCTCGGCGATGAGCCCATTGCTCTTACGTCGTTTGGGGAGGGATTCGCCGATCGGTTGGCGACTGGCGAGGTCGTGACCTGGCAGTCCGATGACGGTGTCGAAGTGGAAGGCATCCTGATCCGTCCTCGCGACGCGGGAGATGAACCGCTGCCGCTGTTCGTCCAGATCCACGGTGGCCCCAGCTGGCAGTGGGAAGATCGCATCAATCTCAGCTGGCACGACTGGGCCCAGATGCTCGCGTCCCGTGGCTGGGCTGTCCTGATGCCGAATCCGCGCGGTTCGACCGGTCGGGGCTCGGAATACGAGCGCCTGCTGATCGGCGACGTTGGCGGCGGCGAGAGCCGCGATCTCGTCACTGGCGCCAAGGCGATGGTCGACCGCGGCCTCGCCGATCCGGCCCGGCTCGCCATCGGCGGCTGGAGCTGGGGCGGCTACCTCACTGCGCGCACCATCACCCAGACCGATATGTTCAGGGCGGCTGTGATGGGAGCTGGCGTCGCCAACCTCGTCTCCGACCACGCAGCCGGCGATATCGCCGAGGCGAACATGGCCTACTATCCGGGCCACCCCTACGAATACTGGGATCTCTACGCCAACAATTCGCCGGTGCGAGAGGCCGCCCGGGTCAAGACCCCTACGCTCATCCTCCATGGCGATGCCGATGCCCGCGTCCATGTCACCCAGGGCCAGGAATTCCACCGCGCGCTCCAGGTGCTGGGAGTGCCGGTTCGGTTCGTGCGCTATCCGCGCGAGCCGCACTCGATCGGCGAACGCGCCCACCAGATCGACCTGATGCGCCGGATCGTTGACTGGCTCGAGCAGTACGCCGGATAGGAAATCGCCCCGCGGCCAGCCAGCCGCGGGGCGATCCGTTTTCAATCCGGGCGGCCAACATGTCGCCCCAACTTGTGCGCTCGAGGGGCGAACGCCCCTTTGGCGGTCAGCCGCGCTTACCGGACCACGCCCTTGCTGAACACGACGTTCCCGTAGGGGCGCCGTTCACCCGTCGCCACGATCGCGTAGGCCGCACGTGCGCGGTCGTAAAAGGCGAAGCGTTCAAGGTGCTCGACCTGCACCGGGCTCCCCTCGATCTCGCTGGCCAGGGAGAAGACTTCGTCCTGCACATCCGGAATGATGTCCGGCGTCTCGACCATCGCCATGGTGGCGACGGGAAATTCGACGTAGGTGTCCAGCGGCAGGACTGAAAGCACCGCCCGTGAGGCGTCCAGCAGGGAGACGCCGTCCAGCCGCACCAGTCGCTGGGCGACCGAGGTTGCCGGGAAGTTCGCATCGACCAGCACGATTTCGTCGCCGTGCCCCATCGACGCGAGGACGAAGAGCAGGTCGGGTGTCAACAGGGGATCGAGGCCCTTGAGCATGGGAATGCCTTTCCATCAGTCGGCGTGAATTGCAGGGGATGGTACACAAGCGACGAGGACCGGCCAATAGCGAGCCGTGATGGTTCTGGTCATCCCGACCTCGCCCGATGACCAGTGCCCGAAATCTCGATTCACGGCATGCTGTCCAATCTGTTCCCAGTCGTGACTCTGGTCGCGGCTGCATCGCTCCATACCGGGAGAGGTTCCTATGTCGGCTGGACTTGTTGTCCCTACCTTCACCGATCTGTCGAAAACCCTGGACGTCATGCGCGCCGCCGACGAAGCAGGCGTCGGCACCGTCTGGCAGACCGTGGGCGCCACCCGGCCCGATGCCGTGACGACGTATGCGGCCGCGGCTGTTCAGACCGAGCGCGTGCACCTCGGCACGTCTATCGTCCCCACCTATCCTCGGCATCCGGCTGCCCTGGGGTCACAGGTGCTGACTGTCGACAGTCTTGCACCAGGTCGCCTCCGGCTCGGCGTCGGTCCCAGCCATCGCCCGACGATCGAGGGACAGCTTGGCATTCCCATGGGCAAGCCGCTCTCGCATTTGCGCGAATACCTGACCGTGCTCCGCGCCCTGCTCTGGGAGGGCAAGGTCGACTTCGAGGGCGAGTACTATCAGGTGCATCTCGCCTTCCAGGATGGCACGCAGCCACCGCGCACGGAACTCCTGACCTCTACACTCAGCGTGAACGCCTATCGTCTCGCCGGGGAACTCGCCGACGGGGCGCTGAGCTGGGTGTCACCGGTGCCCTATCTCGTCGAGACCGCCCTTCCTGCCCTGGCCGAAGGCGCCGAACGGGGCTATCGGCCCGCACCGCCGCTTATCGCGCATGTCCCGGTGGCGGTCACCACCGACCGCGATGCCGCGCTGGCCGCGACCATGCGCGATTTTGGGCTCTATGGACGACTGCCGTTCTACGCGCGGATGTTCGAGGCGGCTGGCGTGCCACCGGCAAATGATCGGACTTCGTCTGCGGCGGTTGAGGCGCTCGCCGTATTCGGCACCGCCGACCAGATCGCCAATCGTCTTGCCGCCATCGTGGGCGAGGGCATATCCGAGGTCTACGTCTCCCACGTCATCGTCGGAGACGAGGCAGCCGAACGCGCCGAACTCATGCGGATTCTCGCCAGTCTGTAGGCTCTGGCCGGCGGCGGGGTCCACGTCTCCCTGCCGCTGGCCCACCAGGTACGAACAGGGCACGGCCGAGCGAATCCTCCCGGCGCTGTCCGGAACCGGTCTGTCAAACGTGGGATACTCCGTTCGGCCATTCTCGTGGTCCCTCCTCCCTGCGACTGGCCAGGGAGGGTTCCGCACCTCGACAGATAGCGCATGACCAATCCTGGCGATACCTCTCGCATCCCCGACCTGCCATCGCACGCCACGACGCCTCTCGCCTCATCTGGCGAGCCCCCTGTCCGGCAGCAAGCCGACCCTGACAGTTCCGCACCCTGGTTGACCGGGTCAGCCTATGCTCGCCCGATTACGACCGAAACTGGTGAGTACCGGCGTCCGGCTCGGTCACGCGGCCGCCGCTGGATTCGCCGGGCCGTACTCGGGGTGATCGCGCTCGTCCCCCTCTCGATTCTCGCCGTCATGATCGCGGTCTACGTCGAAGCGCGCAGTGCCAGTCCCCAGCCGGCCGATGCCATCGTGGTGATGGGAGCCGCCCAGTACAACGGCAATCCCACCACCGTGTTCGCCGCCCGCCTCGAGACCGCCTACCAGTTGTGGGCCGATGGCTACGCCCCGCTCATCGTGCTGACTGGCGGCAAAATGCCGGGCGATGCCTTCACCGAGGCCGAGACCGGCGTCCAGTACATGCTCGATCGCGGGGTGCCCGCCGACGCCCTGCGCTGGGAGGATCAGGGCCGCGATACGTGGCAGAGCATGGAGGGTGTCCGCGATGTGCTCGACGGCACCGATGTCGACTCCCTGATCATCGTCAGCGACGGCTTCCACTTGCTGCGCTCGGAACTGATGGCTCGCGCCCTCGGATTCCATGCCTCGGGTGTCGCTGCGATCGACAGCCCCATTCAGCCGTGGTCGGGAACCGAGTTCAGCTACGTCATCCGCGAGACCGGCGGGATCTTCGTCACACTGCCGAAATTCCTCGGCTTCAGCTGATCTGGTTGCGATTTTCTGGCTGATCGGCCAGCTTCCGCGCCACAGCGAGATAACGCGCGATTGCCACTGGGTCACCGCCGATGTTCGTCTGCCATTCCGCGCCGGAGAGCGCGCGCAACATGCCGTAAAGCTTGGCGACGGCAGTAATCCGCTGCTGCTCGGTCGGGGAGGGGCGATAGCCGGTCAGGATACCTGGCAGAATGCCTGGCGCTTCAAGTTCCAGGACGGCGAGGTCCATCACGGGATCGCCCGCCTGCAGGTCTGCCACGTCGATCAGGTGCAGGTCGCCGTCTGGACCGACCAGGAAGTGATCGGGCCGGCCGTCGAACAGCATCTGGCTGCCGTGCTCGTTGCCGAGCCACGGACGCATCTCGCCAAACCACTCCCACACCACGCGGCGGTCATTCGCAGATGCCTGGCCTGTCGATTCCCACCAGGGCACCACGATCTCCAGCCAGGCTTCGATCCACCGCTCGAGCGATGGATGCCCAGACCACGGAGCCTTCGCCGGCATCTCGTGAACGGTTCGCAGGATGGTCCCCACCGCTGCCAGCGTGCGCGAATCGGTGCTGGCCGAGATGGGTGCACCCTCCGCCCACGTCACCACCAGCAGCGAAGGCGGACCGGCCTCGACGGTGATCACGTCCGAGACTGGCACCCCTGCCTCGCGCAGTCGGTTCATGGCTGCTGCCTCGCGCCCAAACGCATCTCGTTCCGTCGCCACCTTGGCCACCCGGCTGCCCTCGGGAAGGGTCAGTCGGGCCACGATCCGGTCCGCGCGGTCGACAAGCAGGCCGACTCGATCCGGGCCGACCTGGAGCCGTTGCTCAAGATATTCGAGAAGTGGGGAGGTCATATGGAGATCCTGCTGGGTGCCGGAGGGGAGACTCGAACTCCCACGCCCTCACGGGCAAAGCATTTTGAGTGCTCCGCGTCTGCCATTTCGCCACTCCGGCCAGCCAGCGCAGTGTACCGCAATCCCCACTGGTCTTGCAGTGGCGTGGGCGAAGTGGGCCACCTGCGGCATACTATCCCGGCGGAAGCATCCCGCGTCTCCGACAACCCCGGACAAAGGTCGTTTTCCCTTGTACGTGATCGAGCCCATGACCCAGGATGATGTGGAAGAAGTCGGTCAGGTTGAACGACGCTGCTTTCCGAATCCCTGGCCCCTCTCGGCCTACCGGCGCGAACTCCGCAATCCCGACCAGAACTACTACATTGTCCTCCGCGACGATCCCGAGGCCGATGGACGGGACACAGACGAGCCGCAGGAAACCAACGGCGACCACATTATTCTCTCGCCGCGTCCAAGCTCACGCCGTCAACGCCGTTTTACGTTCTGGCCGCTTGGGCGTCGCGACGAAGAAGAGGTTGCCCCGCCGATCATTGGCTTCGCTGGCATGTGGAACCTCTACGATGAGGCGCACGTCACCACCATCGGCGTCATTCCGGAACTCCGGGGCCGTGGACTGGGTGAACTCCTCCTCGTCGCCCTGTTTGATGAAGCCATTCGCCGTCGGGCCAACTGGGTGACACTCGAGGTCCGGGTGACCAATCACTCGGCTCAGGCGCTCTACCGCAAATACGGCTTTACCATCCAGGGACGCCGCGCCCGCTATTACAGCGACAACAATGAAGACGCCTTCATTATGTGGTCGGCCTCACTGCGCGATCCCGATTACCTGCGGGCACTGGATGACAAGCGCCGCCGCCTTGCGCACAAGCTCAGCTTCGACCAGGCCACCAACGGATGACTCACTCGTGAATATCCTCGGCATCGAAACCTCCTGCGATGAAACCGCAGCCGCCATCGTGACCGATGGCTATCGCGTCCATTCGAATGTCATCTCGTCCCAGATCGCGCTCCACCAGGCCTATGGCGGCGTGGTGCCCGAGCTTGCCGCCCGGGGCCAGATCCAGGCCATCATCCCGGTCGTTGAGGCCGCCGTCAGCGACTCCGGTCTCGGCTGGTCGGATATCGATGCCATCGCCTTCACCCAGGGACCGGGGCTGGCAGGTTCGCTGCTGGTCGGCGTCAACGCGGCCAAGACCCTCGCGATGGTCCGGAAACTGCCGCTGCTGCCGGTGAACCATCTCGAGGGGCACGTCTACGCCAACTGGCTTGCCCTGCCCGGTGCCGACATTGAGCCGCCGCAACTCCCGGCTATCTGCCTCCTCGTGTCTGGCGGGCACACCGAGCTCCTCCGCATCGATGCACCTGATCGCATCGAGGTTCTCGGTCGCACCATCGACGACGCGGCAGGTGAAGCATTCGACAAGGGTGCCCGCCTGCTCGGACTCGGCTATCCCGGCGGACCGGCCATCCAGCGAGCTGGGGCTGGGGGCGATCCCCATCGTTACGCCTTTCCCCGCGCCGCCCTGGGTGGCTCGCTCGACTTTTCGTTTTCCGGCCTCAAGACCGCTCTCCTGCGTGAAGTCGATCCTTATCGCCTGCCCGACGAGTCGCCACGACCCGACCCGCAGTCACTCTTTCCCCAGCATCGGCCGCCAGTCTTCCGGACGGACCTTCCCGTCGCCGATCTCGCCGCCTCGTTCCAGGAAGCCATCGTCGATGTCCTGGCCACCAAAACGATTGCCGCTGCCCGCGAGACCGGCGCCCGGTCGATCCTGATCGCCGGTGGCGTTGCTGCCAACCGCACCCTGCGTGACCGGCTCGCGACCCTCGTCGATTCCACCTGGACCACGGGTGAACGACCTGAAGTCCGCTGGCCCGATCTCTCGCTCTGCACCGACAATGCGGCGATGATTGCCGGACGAGGCTGGATCGAGTTCCAGCGCGGCAACCTTGCCGGTCTCGATGCCGATGCCTATCCGCGCTGGCCGATTGGTACGACCCCACCGGGCCATGCCCAGAAAGCATTCCGATGACTGATACCCACTCCTATGATGAAGCCCTCGTTGGTCGTGCGCTTGAAGTTGCCACCATGCTCGCCCGCCAGGCCGGGGGCATCCTGCTCGATCGGCTCAATGCCGAGCGCACCGTCACGCACAAGGGGGTGGTCGACCTCGTCACCGACGCCGACGAGGCGTCCGAGGCCCTGATCCATCTCGGTCTCACGGAAGCCTTCCCCGACCATCGCATCATGGGGGAGGAAGGGTCAATCGGGGCGAAGGCGTCCATCGCTGACCAGCCGTGGGGCTGGGTCTTCGATCCGCTCGATGGCACCACCAACTATGCCCACCGGTATCCGCACTTCGCGGTCTCGATCGCCCTCGAATATGCTGCTGAACCGGTCATGGGCGTCGTCTACGATCCCACTCGCGACGAACTTTTCGCCGCCAGCAAGGGCCACGGTGCCACATTGAATGGCGCGCCGATCCACGTCACACAGGAAACCGAACTGCAGCACGCCCTGCTCGCCACCGGCTTCTCGTACAACATGGCCGACCGGCCCCAGCAATACTTGATGTGGGAGGTCTTCAACGGTGCGGCTCGTGGTGTCCGTCGCGACGGCGCTGCCGCCCTCGACCTCTGCTGGGTCGCCGCTGGTCGCCTGGACGGGTTCTTCGAGCGCCCGGTCCAGGCCTGGGATATGGGCGCGGGTGTCATCATCGCCCGTGAGGCTGGAGCGAAGGTGACGGCCCTTGAGCACGAAGGCTTCGACCTCTACACGCCGGAGGCCCTGGCTGCCAACCCGGTGCTGCACGCCGAAATCCAGCGATTGCTGAAGGACATCGGACAGAAGCACCCGCGCTCGACACCCGCCCCGATGTAACGACCTTCCGGTTGCCACCTCCCCACATCGGTCGTGCGGGAACGGCTTTTGGGCAGGCGACGGGGCAGGTCCCGTCGCCTGCGCCACTCCGGAGCGAAAACGCCTGCGTGGTACACTCGCTGCCGTCGGCAAGGTCGCAGGGCAGAGGGTCTCCAACAGGTGTCTCCATGTCCGCTGGGCCGCTTCCCGGTCTCCGGTTCCAGACATCCCTCTCGCCCGAATCGGCGTACATCATGGTGAAGACCGGGATGGTCCTGGGCCTCGCACCATCGAGCTGGAGCAGTTCCGTACTCCATGGCGCGCATCCTGTTTGGCCTCCTGATTTTCATCATCGCCGTGGCACAGGCCACGATCCTGCCGGAAATCAATCCGTTTCGGGTCTCGGTGAACCTGATCCCGATCCTGCTGTTTCTCTGGTGCGCCAATCACGGCACTCGAGAGTCCCTTGCCTGGATCTTCGTCACCGGCCTGTTGCTCGACATTCTTTCACTTGACTATTTTGGAACCAATGCCCTCGCCCTTGTGATAGTTGTCCTGCTGGCTGGTCTCGTCCACCAGCGTGTCCTGCAGGCCAACGTCATTCTCCCCATGGCCCTCGGTGGCATCGCCGTCCTGATCCATGGCATCGTTCTTGGTCTGCTGCGAGGGCAGTTGCCGACGCCATTCGCCCTGCTCGTGCAGGTGGCCGTGTCGGTGGCCCTGGTCCCGATCATCTATCTCGTGCTGCGGGTCTTTCGCCGGTAGCACCTGGAAATTGCATCCATGGCCAGACGCAAACGCATGGTCTACGACCCACCGGGGAATCGGAAGAAGCGGCGCCGGCCAGCAACCTGGAACGGCGGCGAACACTTCCTCACCCGGCGCATGTTCATCGCCAAGGCGGGCGTGGTCGCCGTCTTCTCCGGTCTCGCTGCTCGCCTCGGCTACCTTCAGCTGGCGCAGGGCGAGAAGTACCAGGCCCAGGCCGCCGACAACGTGATCCGCACCGAGGTGCTGCCAGCTCCACGCGGCATCATCTACGACCGCAAGGGCCGACCCCTCGCCGAGAATCGCCGCACCTGGGAGGTGCGCGTCACCAAGGCCAACCTGCCCGAGGACCCCGTCGAACAGCGCCGCGTGCTCGACATGCTGATCTCCGCCCTGCAGATGGAAGATGTCGTGGTTATCCGGCCGCGCGCTGTGCCGGAAGGGGCGGAAGAAGAGGTGTTCCGCCGCATCGCCCGTATGTTCGAGTACGACGATGAGGTCAGCCAGTCCGAGTTCATCCAGTGGCGAGCCCGCTGGAACGACCGCCTGATCAAGGTCGCTGCGGTGTCACTCGACGATGCCGCCCGCTTCCGGGCTGCTGCCGCCGATCTCCCCGGTGTGCAGGTGATGAACGAGATCGACTTTCTCGTCGGCAATATCTGGGCGCCGAAGCTGCCGGTGACCATCAAGTCGAACGTACCGCGTGAAGTGGCCCTCAAGCTCAATGCCAACGCCATGTACATGCCAGGCGTCACGGTCGATGACTCCGGCCTCTCCCGCCACTATCCTGGTGGTGAGGTCATGTCGCATGTCCTCGGCTATGTGCGCACCATCGACGGCGTCTCGCTCGACGACCTGCGCAATCGCGATGAGACCAACCGCCGTATCTACGACCAGAACGACAGTATCGGCCGTGAAGGGCTCGAACAGGCCCTCGAGGCCCGGTTGCGCGGTCACAAGGGCAAGCGGTCGGTGGAGGTCGATGCCGTTGGCGTCGAGATGCGCGTGCTTCCCGGCACCGAAACTCGCCCCCAGCAGGGCGACACGGCCTACCTGACCATCGACCTCGAGCTGCAGAACGCCGTCGGTGAAGCTCTCCGCAAGGGGATCGAGACCGCCGCGGAAGCCAAGCGCAAGGTCAATGAAACCCGGGCCAGCAAGAATCTCCCCCCCTGGGAGGTGCCGAATGCCGGCTCGGCGGTCGTCTACGATCCGCGCAACGGTGAAGTGCTGGCGATGGTCAGCTATCCCTTCTACGACAACCAGCTCTTCGTCACCGGCATTTCCGCCCGCAAGTGGGACGAGTACACCACTTCGGACCAGGGAAATGCGTTCCTCAACCGAGCCATTTCCGAAACCTATCCACCCGGATCCACCTTCAAGATCTTCCTGGCGGCTTCCGCCCTGCACCATGGCACCCTGACGCCGGACGACACCCATTACTGTTCCGGCGCGATCAACGTGCCCCAGGAAACCAACCTCGCCGACGGGCTGAAGATGGCCTGCTGGATCGGCTGGCAGGGGAATCAGCACGGCACGCTCGACCTCTATGAAGCCATCGCGCTGTCCTGCGACACCTACTTCTACAACGTCGCCGTTTCGAAGACGCAGCTCGCTCAGAACGCCGGCGATGCCTATTACTTCGACTGGGATCTCCTCGGCGGCCAGGTGCTCTCCACCGAAAAGCATGTCTTCGACGGCCTGGGCATCGACCCCCTGGCCGATGACATGACCAACCGCTTCTGGTTTGGCAAACCCACCGAGATCGAGATCGAAGGCGAAGCTCGCGGCCTCTTCCCCAACCGTGAATGGAAGCAGGAGGCGCTCGGCGAAGGCTGGGCCGTCGGTGACACGCTCAACGTCTCGATCGGGCAGTACGAGGTGAAGGTCACGCCCCTCCAGTTGACCATGAACGTCGCGGCCCTTGGTACCGGCGGCACGGTCTATCAGCCGCATCTCGTTCGTCAGTGGAACCTGCCAAATGGCGAGACGGAACACGTCGAGCCAGTCGAGTTGAGCAAGCTGGATATCGACCAGGAGCATCTCGACGTCATCCGTGAAGGGATGAAGGCTGTCGTCCATTCCGCCACGGTCGGCACGGCGCACTCGTCCCTTGTGGACGGTGTCCGGGTCACCAAGTGGCCGCTGAGCAATCCCACGGACGAAATCGAGTCTGGCGCCATCGAGGAGCTCCTCATCGCTGGCAAGACCGGCACCGCCGAGTTTGGCGAAATGGACCCCGAAGGTTCCGAGCAGGCCGGTGCCCGTGATTCCCACGCCTGGTTCACCTGCTTCGCTCCGGCCGATGAGCCGGAAGTCGCGGTCTCCGTCGTGATTGAAGCCGGCGGCGAAGGCTCCAGCTACGCTGTCCCGGTCGCCGACGAAATCCTCCGCGCCTGGATGGAGCTGACCGGCAAGCGGAAGCGTGGCCTCGTGCTCGGCAAGAATCCCCTGCCGGTGACCGTCGCTGGTACGGGTTCCGAGGACCCGGTGGCGACGCCGGTTGCGACGCCGTCCATCGAATACTCGCCTGATGGCACCTGACCTGCCGACAGCCTGAGACTGCAGAGACGCCCCGGTACCCGCAATACGTACCGGGGCGTTCTCCTTTGTACTGTGAATGGTCGTCGCCTGCTGTACCCATTCGTATTGTGCGAGTGAAGAGTTTGCCTGTATGGCAGATCGAGTCACAACAATAATCAAGGCATATGACGGGCCGATCGCCAGCGCCATGGTACGATCCATCTCCGGGTCCAAATTGAATGGAATCATGCCTGGTACCGCATTGGTGCCGGGACGATCGTGCGCGCCCTGATGATGACGTGCTGGCGGTAAACCGCCGCGAGCGTCCGCCATCGGGACGCACCGCAATCAGGAGACAGGTCGTTACATGGATAGTTCGACGGCACTTCGCTCGGGGCGCCTGGCCGACCTTTGCCCCGGCACCGACGCCGATCTCACAGCCTCGCGGCGGACTCTGGTTCAGGCTGCGGCCTTCGGCGCCGCCGGCACCTTGCTGTCGTCAACCGCCGCGACGGCTGCGCAAGACAAGGAATCCACGCCCGAGGTCGAGTCGAAACCCAACATCCTGGTCATCATGGGCGATGACATCGGTTACTGGAACCTGAGCACCTACAATCAGGGCATGATGGGGTACATGACCCCCAACATCGACCGCATCGCCGAAGAGGGACTCAAGTTCACCGACGCCTATGGCGAGCAATCCTGCACCGCTGGCCGCGCGGCGTTCATCACCGGCCAGCATCCCTACCGCACCGGCCTTCTCCGCATCGGGCGACCCGGCCAGGATCATGGTCTCCACGATGATGACCCCACTTTGGCGCAGGTGCTCAAGACCCAGGGCTACGCGACCGGCCAGTTCGGCAAGAACCACCTCGGCGACATGAACAAGTACCTGCCAACGGTCCATGGCTTTGACGAGTTCCTCGGCAATCTCTATCACCTCAATGCCGAGGAAGAACCGGAGCATCCCGACTATCCCGACAATCCGCTCTTCGCGGCCCAGTTCGGTCCTCGCGGCGTCGTCCACAGCTGGGCGTCCGACATCGATGACCCCACCGAAGATCGCCGGTTTGGCCCGGTTGGCCGGCAGGTGATCGAGGAACTCGGTCCGCTGACCTCGGAGTGGATGGAAACCATCGACGATGAGTTGACGGCCGGTGCGATGGATTTCATCGCTCGCGCCCACGAGGTCGACCAGCCCTTCTTCCTCTGGTTCTGTCCCACCCGCATGCACA